>JACSSI010000025.1 GCA_014879345.1 Anaerolineae bacterium
AGCAAGTTTGCTATTCGCGAAGGTGGTTTGACTGTCGGTGCCGGCATCATCACCAAAATTATTGAATAAGAATGTATTTGGGGATACTGTTGGAAGGCAGTGTCCCTTTTACTGAGGCAATTATGGCTAAGCAGAAAATCCGCATTCGCTTGAAAGCATATGATCATCGCGTTCTGGATCAGTCCGCGAAACGTATTGTTGGTACCGCTGAACGAACTGGCGCTCGTGTTATTGGCCCGGTTCCGTTGCCAACGAAGATTGAACGTTTTACTGTGCGACGCAGTACGTTCATTGATAAAGATTCACATGAACATTTTGAGATTCGCACTCACAAACGCTTGATTGATGTTATCAATCCTGACTCTAAGACGATTGATACGCTGATGCGGTTGAATTTACCCGCTGGTGTTGATATTGAGATTTCTATTTAGATAAAAAATTCACCATTTGGTGAACAAATAGGGATGATGCAGCTTTCGCCTGGTAGCTGACAGTCCCGGGAGGTTTATGTGAAAAGTTTACTAGGCATTAAACTTGGCATGTCCCAGGTTTTTGATGAGACGGGTGTGGTTACACCTGTGACCATCGTTCAAGCTGGACCATGTTTTGTAACGCAAGTAAAAACAGAAGAAACGGATGGCTATGATGCCATTCAAGTAGGATTCGGGGAGACGAAGAACGGCCGTTTAACACAAGGCCAGCAAGGTCATCTCGGTCTGTTAAAAAAAGACAAGAAGCATCCGCACCGTAAGCAAAGAAACCTACCTGCTTTGCAACATCTCCGTGAATTCCGCACCAAGAAAACGGCCGAATACGAAGTCGGACAAGAATTGACAGTAGCGCAATTCGAAACTGGCGATCGTGTTGACATTGCCGGAACCACAAAAGGTCGTGGTTTCGCGGGTGGCGTAAAACGATGGGGCTTCAAAGGTGGACCCAAAACCCATGGTCAATCAGATCGATGGCGCGCACCTGGTTCCATTGGTGCTACCTCTGGTACAGGCCATGTCTTCAAAGGTAAGAAGATGGGTGGTCATATGGGAAATGAGCGTTATACGGCTCAAAATTTGCAGGTAATCAAGATTGACTCGGAAAAGAATCTATTAGCGATTAAAGGTTCAGTTCCTGGTCACAAGGGTAGTCTCGTAATTATACGGGATTCCGCCAAAGGCTAGTTAACGAGGCGCTGTCATGCAAGTTCAAGTTTATAACATGTCTGGCGAGGAAGTTAGCAGCGTGGAGCTTCCTGCCGATATTTTTGAAGCAAAAGTCAACCGAGATCTGATGCATCAGGCTTTGGTGCGCCAAATGGCAAACAAACGTTTGGGTACACACAAAGCAAAAGGTCGTTCAGAGGTTAACAAAAGTACACGCAAAATCTATCGTCAAAAAGGCACCGGCAATGCTCGTCATGGTAGCCGTCGTGCTCCCATCTTCGTAGGTGGTGGTGTGGCTCATGGTCCATTGCCACGTGATTACAGCAAGAAAATGCCGCGTAAAATGCGTCGGGCTGCATTGCGTTCCGCTTTAACTGTCAAAGCAAGCAATGGTGACATCGTTGTGCTGGATAAAATCAGCATGGATGCTCCCAAGACGAAAGAAATTGTAACAACCATGAATCGTTTGTCAGACGGGAGCAGTACATTGTTGTTACTGGCTGATCACAACACCAATGTGGAATTGTCTGCGCGTAATGCTGTTGATGTAAAAGCATTATTAGCCAATTACCTCAACATTCGTGATTTGCTGGGCTACGATAAAGTCGTAATGCCTCTGGATGCACTCGAAACGATCCAAACCTTTTTAAGCGTAGATACTTCTGCTTATGACGATAGCGATGACGCTGGTGAGGAGGAATAAAAGATGCAAATTCATTGGCGTAATATCATTCGCCGTCCAGTCGTGACGGAAAAAAGCAGCTACCAGGCTGACCTTTATAACCAATATACCTTTGCTGTGGATTCTAGAGCAAACAAGGTGCAGGTAAAGGAGGCTATTGAGTTGGCTTGGCCGGATGTGACAGTGGAAAAGGTGCGCATTGCTAATATGCCGCCGAAACGCGCTCGCCGTTGGCGTCGTGTTACCACACGCAAGCCGGGTTGGAAAAAAGCAATTGTAACTTTATCACCTGGGGATAGCATCGATCTATTCGAGGGTGTATAGAACATTATTTTGAGCAGGGATGAGGTTCGTCGGATGGTAGGGTTTACGTTCCTATCATTTAGACAGACTGAGATCCGTCTCTGGAGGTAAGATGCCGATCAAAGTTTTTAAACCGACTTCTCCTGGCCGCCGTGATATGAGTGGTCAGACATTTGAAGAAGTCACGCGTTCCTACCCAGAACCTTCGCTGACTACAGGTATGCGGAAACGGGCTGGGCGCAACCATCGTGGCAAGATAACCATCCGCCATCGTGGCGGTGGTCACAAACGGCGCTATCGTCAAATTGATTTTAACCGGCGTGACAAATTTGACATTCCGGCTAAGGTAGCGACTGTTGAGTATGATCCGAATCGTTCTGCACGTATCGCTATGTTGGTATATGCAGACGGCGAGAAGCGTTACATTATTGCGCCGTTAGGTTTACGTGTAGGCGATACTGTGATGAGTGGTGCCAAGGCTGAAATTCGGCCAGGCAATGCCATGCTTCTGAAGGATATTCCTTTAGGTACGCTTGTTCACGGTATTGAATTGCAAGTTGGTAAAGGTGCGCAAATGGTTCGTGCCGCGGGTACATCAGCGCAATTGTTAGCGAAAGATCACCCGTTGTATGTGACATTGCGTTTGCCTTCTGGCGAAGAACGATATGTACCACAAGATTGCCTGGCCACGATTGGTCAGGTTGGGAATGTGGAACATGGCAATATTAAGCTAGGTAAGGCTGGACGTAAACGCCATATGGGTATCCGCCCGACTGTTCGTGGTTCTGCTATGAACCCGAACGACCATCCACATGGTGGTGGTGAAGGTCGATCTCCGATTGGTATGTCTGGGCCGAAAACCCCGTGGGGTAAACCAGCTCAGGGTCGTCGGACGCGCAAGAATAAGGCTACGGATAAATTCATCTTCCGTCGTCGGACTAAGAAGCGTCGGTAAGAGGTGAGAAAATGTCACGTTCATTAAAGAAAGGACCATTTGTAAGTCCGAAGCTTTTGAAGAAAGTAGAGAAATTGAATGAGACCAAAGGGCGTCAGGTTATTCGTACATGGTCTCGGGCGAGTACAATTTTTCCGCAAATGGTAGGACATACGATTGCTGTTTATGACGGCCGTCGTCATATTCCTATCTATATTACGGAAAACATGGTTGGTCATAAGTTGGGCGAGTTTGCACCGACTCGTACCTTCCGTGGACACATTTCCAAAGATGAAAAGAGAGGGCGGCGGTAATCATGGCTGAAGCATTTGAAGTTAAAGCAAGTACACGTCATGTTCCGGTAGCGCCCCAGAAAATTCGTTTGGTGTGTGATACTGTGCGTGGTAAAAGTGCTCAAGAGGCATTAGATACGCTACGTTTCTTACCCCACAAGTCGGCTGATATTGTTTATAAATTGGTGGCTTCGGCTGTGGCGAATGCGGAACAGAATTTTGGATTAGAGATTGACGAATTGTATGTCAGCCGTATTTTTGCGGATGATGGGCCACGTCATCGTAAGGCTCCTTATGGCGGCCGTTTTGCTGGGCGTGGTCGGTTTCGGCCAATTATTGTTCGTTCATCTCATGTTACTGTGGTCTTGGCGGAACGCGAAGTCGCGGACTACGATGAGAGTTAAGGTGGTGATGTAATGGGACGTAAAGTACATCCTGTTGGATTTCGTTTGAAATCAATCCGTGATTGGAATACTCGTTGGTACGCTGAAAAGCAGGCATATCAGGATCTTTTGTTTGAAGATTTCCAAATTCGCAAGCTGATTGCGAAGGAGTTGCCAGCTGCTGGTGTCTCTAGTTTAGAGATTGAACGGGCTGCACCGAATCAGGTGCAGGTGACGATTCATACAGCGAAGCCGGGTATCGTAATCGGTCGTAAGGGTGCCTCGGTTAAAGAACTCCGTGGTAAGTTGCGCCAATTAACCGATAAAGCTGTGCGGCTTGAGGTTGAAGAAATTACGCAGCCAGACACAGATGCGCAGTTGATTGCTGAGAATGTTGCTGGTCAATTACAGCGTCGTATTTCTCACAGTCGTGCGATGAAACGGGCGGCAATGCAAGCGATGCGCAATGGTGCTGAAGGTGTGCGTATTGAAGTGAGTGGACGTTTAGGCGGCTCTGATATGGCTCGGAATGAGAAGGTGTTTGATGGCCGTGTGCCGCGTAACACGATTCGCGCTGATATGCAATATGGCTTTTCTGAGGCGTTGACGACTTTTGGACAGATTGGTGTTAAGGTCTGGATTTATCGTGGTGAAGTTTTGCCACAAAAGGCCGATGTCATGGAAGTCTACGTCAGTGAGTAGAAGGTTAGACCGGGAGAACAGTTAGTGATGATCTAATGCATCGCTAATCTCTGATTGGTAATCTTTTAAGTTTTGAGGAAGAAATTATGTTAATGCCAAAACGCGTGAAATATCGCAAACAATTTCGCGGACGTATGAGAGGCCAAGCCAAGGGCGGTACTGAACTGCAAAGTGGTGAGTATGGTTTGCAAGCGCTAGAGGCGGGCTGGATTACCAGCCGTCAGATTGAGGCTATGCGGCAAACTATTGTGCGTAACATGCGGCGTCGCGGTAAATATTGGATTCGCATTTTCCCCGATAAACCGGTTACGGTGAAGCCGGCGGAAACGCGCATGGGTAAAGGTAAAGGTTCTGTGGATCATTGGGTTGCGGTTGTTAAACCGGGACGGATTATGTTTGAGATTTCTGGTGTGCCTGATGATGTGGCACGGGAAGCTCTTCGGTTGGCAACATATAAGCTGCCGATTCGTTCTCAAGTGGTTGCACGGGAGGATAAGCTCTAATGGCTAATATTGTTGAGCTACGTGAACTGGACGAAGCAAAGCTGGAGGAAATGATGGAGGATGCCCGTGAGGCATTGTTCAAATTACGGTTCCGTGATGCTTCTTCTCAGTTGGAAGATTATACACAGATCAAAGCGATGCGGCGTGAGATTGCACAGTTGAAAACTGTGCTGAATATGCGCCAAAAAGCTGTTGATGCAGCAGCGGCTATTCCTGAGATTGCTGCTGTTTTGGGTGACAAGACTTGGGCAGCGAAGGCTCGTTTTGATTACGAGTCGAGTGTTTATCAGGTTGAGTTTGTGGATGACGGCGGTGTTAAGTTGGCTTCGGCTTCTGTTGACTTGAATAAGAAGAAGGTTCAAGGCCGTCGTGCTCGTAAAGAAAAAGCACAACCGCGTCTGGTTACTAGCTACAAGGTTGCAGGGTAGGTGAGAAATGAGAGAACAACGTAAGCGCCTGGTCGGTGTCGTAACTAGCGACAAGATGGATAAGACGGTTATTGTGGAAGTTACTACTACAAAGCGTCATCCTGTTTATGGCAAAGTGATGCGTGTGCGTAAGAAGTATAAAGCGCATGATGAGAATAATGAAGCGAATGTGGGTGATCGGGTTGAGATGATTGAATCGAAACCGATTAGTCGTCACAAGCGGTTTCTGGTTACTTCCATTGTGGAACGCGCCAAATAATTGAGGTGTTGTCATGATTCAAAAAGAGAGTCGAGTAAATGTGGCAGACAACTCTGGTGCGCGTGAGCTCCTTGTCATTCAGGTGATGGGTGGTTCGGTACGCCGCTATGGTGGTGTTGGTGATGTGGTTACGGCCACCGTTAAGAAAGCAGTCCCTAATTCTAATGTGAAGAAGGGGACGGTTGTGAAGGCTGTGATCGTGCGTACGAAGAAAGAGTTTAAGCGCGATGATGGCAGCCACATCCGTTTTGATGATAATGCAGCTGTGATCCTGGATGCTAATGGGGAAAATCCGATTGGTACACGTATTTTTGGGCCGGTGGCTCGAGAATTACGTGATAAAGGGTTTGGTCGCATTTTGTCGCTGGCCCCAGAGTCGTTGTAAGAGGTGAGTGATGCGTATTAAGGTCAATGACGAAGTTGAAGTAATTGCCGGCAATGATAAGGGTGAACGTGGTAAGGTGATGCGTGTTATCCCTGGTAAAGGCCGGATTGTGGTTCATGGTGTTAATTTGGTTAAGAAACACCAAAAACCTCAACAAACTGGTGGTCGTTCACAGGCTCAGGGTGGTATTATTGAGTTTGAAGCCCCACTGGATGTATCGAATGTAATGTTGGTTTGTCCGCATACGGGTGAGTTGACTCGTGTGGGTGTTCGTCGTGATGAGAACGGCCGTCGTGTGCGTTTTTCTAAGAAGAGCGGACAGGATATTGAAGATTAGTTAAATTAATAATTTACCCGAGGTGAGCCAGGCACGATTTTGCGGTCTAGATGCCGGTTGATGGCGTAAGGTGAAAGCCGATACCGTTGACTGCCTGCCACTTAACCCGGAGGATAAAATGCTTAAGCCGTTGAAAGATCAGTATCAGGAAGAGATTGTTCCTGCTCTGATGAAAGAATTTGAATTTGAATCTGTGATGCAGGTGCCCCGTCTGACTAAGATTGTGGTTAATATTGGGTTAGGTGAAGCATTGGATAACGCGAAGGCGATTGAATTTGCTGTCAAAGATATTGAAGCGATAACTGGTCAGCGTCCGGTAGTGACGAAAGCTAAGAAGTCGATTGCGAGCTTTAAGCTGCGTGAGGGACGGTCTATTGGTGTGAAGGTGACATTGCGTGGTGAACGCATGTGGGCCTTTTTGACTCGTCTGATTCATGTGGCTTTGCCCCGTACTCGTGACTTCCAGGGTATTTCTCCCGATTCGTTTGATGGTCGTGGAAATTATACGTTGGGTTTGCGTGAGCAATTGATTTTCCCCGAGATAAATTACGATACCATCGATAAGATTCGGGGGATGGAAGTAACTATTGTAACTACTGCGCAGACGGATGAAGAGGGTCGCCAACTGTTGGATAAGTTGGGTATGCCGTTCTGGCAGAGTTAAGGGAACCGCATAAGCGGGTTCCTTCAATAGGAGAAAGAAATGGCGAAGAAATCAATGGTCGCTCGGGAAAATAACCGAAAGTATAAGGTGCAGGTGCGTAATCGTTGCCGGTTGTGTGGTCGCCCACGTGGGTATATCCGCCGATTTGGTTTATGCCGCATTTGTTTCCGTGAAGAAGCGCTGAAGGGTAATATTCCTGGCGTTGTAAAGTCAAGTTGGTAGAGGTGCATTATGTCAATGACTGATCCGATTGCAGATATGCTGACACGTATTCGTAATGCACAGATGCGGCTCCATCCCACGGTGTCTATGCCCACTTCGAAGGTGAAGCAGGAAGTGGCTCGTGTGTTGAAGGAAGAAGGTTACATTGAGGATTTTAAGGTTTTGCCGGAGAAGCCTCAAGCTGTTTTGAGCATTACGTTGAAATACGTTGGTGATCGTCGCAGCCGTCGCTCTGTGATTACTGGTTTGGAGCGAGTAAGTAAACCCGGCCGTCGTGTTTATGTTGGTAAGAAAGATATTCCTTGGGTGTTGAGTGGCATGGGAACGGCCGTTGTTACTACATCTCAAGGTGTTATGACTGGACAGAAAGCACGTCGCCTGGGTGTTGGCGGCGAAGTTCTGTGCAAGGTTTGGTAGCGGGAGGTAAACTATGTCACGTATAGGAAAAGCTCCCATCCAGGTTCCTGGACCAGTGAAAGTCAATATTATGGGTGATATGGTTCAAGTAGAAGGCCCCAAGGGCAAATTGAACCAAGCCATTCATCCTGAAATGACGATTGAGTTGGAAGATGGTGTGTTGACGGTAAAACGGCCGTCTGATTCACGAAGCCATCGTTCCTTGCACGGGTTAACTCGTGCGCTTTTAAACAATATGGTTGTCGGTGTTAGTGATGGTTTTTCACGCATATTAATCATTGAAGGCGTTGGGTATCGAGCTGAGATGAATGGCAGTACCCTGGTTTTGAATGTTGGTTACTCCCATCCGGTTGAATTTGTTCCGCCGCAAGATATTAAATATGATGTAGAAGATCGTGGTAAGAAAATTATTATTTCTGGTATCGACAAACAAGTTATCGGTGAGTTAGCTGCGCAAATTCGTAAACAACGGCCACCAGAACCCTATAAAGGCAAAGGCGTTCGTTATGAAAATGAGCATGTACGCCGTAAAGCCGGTAAAGCTGGTAAGGTGTAAGAGGAATTATTATGTCTATTAAATCTCGTAAAGCGCGTGAACGTCGGCGTCGTCGGGTACGGATGAAATTATCTGGTACACCAGAACGTCCACGGTTGAATGTGTTCCGCAGCCTGGAGCATATCTACGCTCAAGTTATAGATGATGTTGAAGGACGTACTCTGGCCTCTGCTTCTTCCCTTGATAAAGATTTAAGATCAGAGATGTCTGACAAGACCAAAAAAGAACAGGCAGAACTGGTTGGTAAAACAGTTGCTGAACGAGCAAAGGCTGCTGGTGTTGAAACGGTAGTTTTTGACCGCGGCGGTTTCTTATACCATGGCCGCATAAAAGCATTGGCTGATGGTGCCCGCGAAGGCGGCCTGAAGTTCTAGGATAGGAGAATTACAATGGGTCAAAGACGTCAATATGATCAAGGAAATGAATTAGACGAACGTATCGTCGATATTACCCGAGTTGCTAAAGTGGTGAAAGGTGGTCGTCGTTTTGCCTTTCGTGTAGCTGTTGTTGTTGGTGACAACAAAAGTAACGTGGCTGTTGGTGTTGGTAAAGCACGTTCAGTACCGGATGCCATCCGAAAATCACTTGAAGCTGCGCGCAAAAATATGCAAACTGTTTCCATTGTTGGTAATACCATTCCGCACGAGGTAATCGGTCGGCATGGTTCTGCCAAAGTATTGTTGAAACCAGCTTCTCCTGGCACAGGCGTAATTGCTGGTGGTGCCGCCCGTCAAGTTATTGAAGCTGCTGGTTATAAAGACATTCTGTCTAAGTCCTTGGGTAGCCAGAACACATTAAATGTGATGCTTGCAACCATGGATGGCTTACGTCAGCTAAAAGACGTGAACCAAGTAGCATCTGAACGCGGCAAAGATCAGGCAGATGTATTGCCTTTCTGGAGTCGATAACTGATGAGCAAGTTAAAGATTACATACACAAAAAGTTCAATTGGGTACAACAAACGGCAAAAAGCGACTATACAAGCGCTAGGTTTGCGTAAACTCAATCAAATTGTAGAACATGACGATACCCCGGTTATCCGAGGTATGGTTCAAAAAGTTGAACATTTAGTTTCTGTAGAAGAGGTGAAATAAAATGAAACTACACGATCTGCGCCCAAATACTGGATCAAAAAAGAAGCGCAAGCGAGTGGGTCGTGGTATTGCAGCCGGGCAGGGTAAAACTGCTGGTCGTGGTACCAAAGGCCAAGGCGCACGTAGCGGCGGTGGCAAGGGCGTTTATTTTGAAGGTGGTCAGTTACCATTGGCTAGGCGTTTGCCGTATAAACGTGGTTTTACTAATACACACAAAGTTTATTACAAGGCTGTGAACCTGAAAGATTTCGAAACTTTTGAGTTTGAAGACGTAGAAATCACACCTGAAGTGATGGCGATGTTAGGTCTCGTAAAAAAAGAAACAGACCCAATTGTGATATTAGGTGAAGGGGAGATATCTGAGGCATTGACATTCAAAGCTCACCGATTCTCCAAGTCGGCCGTAGAGAAAATTGAGGCAGCTGGCGGTAAAGCTGAGGTTATTCCTTATTCAAAATAAGGAGAATCCTTAGTCAAGCTATGGAGAAAAAACATGATTGATTCCGTACGTTCTGCCTTTTCGTTGCCGGACCTGCGTCGTCGCATCCTTTTGACCGTCTTTTTATTGGTCGTTTATCGTCTGGTTGCCAATATACCGGTGCCTGGAGTTAATTTGGATGCCTGGTTGCAGTTCACCAGCAATGCAGCAGCAGGTGATAATCAGGTTATTTATTTTCTGGACTTTCTATCTGGTGGTGCTGTACGCAATTTTTCGGTAATGGCGATGGGTGTATATCCCTATATCACTGCGTCTATTATCGTTCAGTTGTTGACGCCAATTATCCCACAATTTCAGGAGCTTGCTTCTGAGGGTGAGTCCGGTCGTAATAAATTGAATCGGTACACCTATTACATGACTATCCCGTTAGCATTGCTGCAAGCCATCGGTCAAATTAATTTGATCGGGTTAAGCACTGGTAATATGGAAGTTATTATGCCAAATTTTGGTTTTGAAGTAGGGCAGATTTTACCAACATTGACGACATTGATGGCTATGCTAGGTGGCACTATGTTTGCCATCTGGCTGGGCGAAATGATTACTGAAGATGGTATTGGTCAAGGTATTTCTTTGATTATCTTTGGCGGTATTGTTTCTGGTATTTTGCCCAATGTAGCGCGTATGTTTGCTATGCCTGAAATTACTGGCAAAATCTTCACGATTGTATCGTTTATCATTATCACATTATTGACGATCTTCGTAATCGTTGTTATTCAAGAAGGCCAGAGGCGAATACCAGTACAGTATGGTCGACGAGTTCGTGGCCGTAAGGTGTATCAGGGACAGAGCAGCTATATTCCTTTAAAAGTGAATACAGCCGGTATGATTCCGATTATCTTTGCCCAATCTATTCTGACATTACCACCATTGATGGCTGGTTTGTTTGTAACAGGTAGTGGCAGTGTGGTAGATAATATTGCAACGTCGATTGCTGGTTTTGGTTCAGCACAACCGTCTACAAACCCTGGTACTTTTACTCTATACTGGCTAACCTTCTTCTTGTTAGTTGTGGGTTTCACGTTCTTCTATACAGATGTGATGGTGCAGCAGCAGAACATTCCGCAATCTTTGCAACGGCAAGGTGGTTTTATTCCAGGTATCCGGCCAGGTAAACGCACTGCAGATTACATCATGGCTGTGGTACGACGCATTACTTTTGCTGGTGCTGTTTTCCTGGGAACGATTGCTGTGTTGCCTGGTATAATGCAAGGGTTGGGTACACTCCTTAATATACCTGGTCTTGAGCAAAGTGTATTGGTCATTAGCGGTTCTGGTTTGATCATTGTGGTTGGTGTTGTTATCGATACAATGCGTCAATTGGAAGCACAGTTGCTGATGCGTAATTACGAAGGATTTATCTAGGGATAGTAATATGTCCATTTATCTGGTTTTGATGGGAGCGCCTGGAGCTGGTAAAGGCACACAGGCAAAGAAACTGGAAGATGAATTGGGCTTGCCACACATTTCTACAGGTGAATTGTTCCGTTATAACTTAAAAAACGAAACGGAATTGGGTAAGTTAGCACAAACTTACATTAATAAAGGCAATCTTGTTCCAGACAATATAACTGTTGCTATGGTTCGGGAACGGTTGACTCAAGATGATTGTAAGAATGGTGCTATCTTGGATGGATTTCCTAGGAATCCGGCGCAAGCGGATGCTTTAGAGCAACTACTTAGCGAATTCAATGGCGAAATCAGTGTGGTTCCATATATCCATGTTGACCAAGATTATCTAGTAGAACGCCTGCTCAAACGAGCTGAAATTGAAGGGCGTGCTGACGATAATGAAGAGACTATTCGTGCTCGAATGCTGGTCTTTGAAGAGCAAACACAACCGCTCCTCGATTATTATGAGGAGAGAGGATTGTTGGTAAGGGTTGATGGAGATCAATCTATTGATGATGTTGCTCAGGAATTGTTTAAAGTTGTGCGTGTTAAATTATAAGTAAGTAGGGAATGGTTTCCTAAGTTACTAAGGGTGGTTATTATGAAAGTTTCAGCGTCTGTAAAAAAGCGTTGTCCGAAATGCAAAATTATTAAGCGCAAAGGCATTGTGCGTGTGATTTGTGTTGATCCGAATCATAAGCAGCGGCAAGGGTAGTTGGAGGAATTATGGCACGTATCGCTGGTGTAGATATTCCCCGTAATAAACGGGTAGAGATTAGTTTAACTTATATATACGGCATTGGTAAAACGTCGAGCCAACAAATTTTGGCACAGACGGGTATTGATCCGAACACCCGTGTGCAGGATTTGTCTGAAAGTGAAGTGGGTCAGTTGCGGCAAGTTATTGACGAGAACTTCATGGTAGAAGGTGATTTGCGGCGCGAAGTGGCAATGAACATCAAACGTCTTGGTGAAATTGGTTGTTACCGTGGTTTACGTCATCGTCGTCATTTGCCTGTACGTGGGCAACGGACAAAAACAAATGCCCGTTCACGTAAGGGTGCGAAGAAGACGGTTGCCGGACGTGGGCGTCGCAAGGGTAAATAGTATTTTTCGATGTATTTGTTGGATGCTTGTGTGTCTAACAAGTCTTGAGACAATGTCGTAAGGAGAAGGTATGGGACGCAGAAGAGGTTCTCAACAGCGTAAGAAAATTAAAAAGATGGTGCCTCAAGGTCAGGCACATATTTTTGCTACGTTTAATAACACGATTGTGACGATTACTGATATGAATGGTAATACGGTTTCGTGGGGTAGTGCTGGCAGTGCTGGTTTTAAAGGGTCACGTAAAAGTACTCCATTTGCTGCTCGTTTGGCTAGCCAAAATGCAGCAAAGGTTGCACAAGAACATGGTATGCAGGAGATGGAGATCATTGTGAAAGGTCCCGGTCCTGGGCGTGAGAATGCTATCCGTGCTTTGCAAGCTTCTGGCATTAGAGTGACTTCGATTCGTGATATTACGCCGGTGCCGCATAATGGTTGTCGGCCGCCTAAGAAGCGTAGAGTCTAGAGTTGTTGACTGTTGTTCTGGTTGGTCTTTAGGCCGAGTCAGAATTATATTAATTAAAAATTATTAATTGGGCGTTTTTCGCTAAAAGGCCAAAGAGTTAGTATAATTAACTGTTTGGCTTTTCGGCTGAAAGAAGTGTGATTTATTAGTTATTTGAGAGGGATGAAAGGTTGTAGCCACACCTGTAAACCTCTCTCTTAAATCTTTTTTTTATGGAGGTTCAAGTTGGCAAGGTATACTGGTCCAGTATGCAAGCTTTGTCGTCGTGAAGGCGAGAAGCTTTTTTTGAAGGGGTCGCGTTGTATGACTCCGAAATGTTCTTTTGAACGCCGCTCGTATCCGCCCGGACAGCATGGGCGTGAGGGGCAGTTCCGTCGTGGACGTGCGTCTGATTATTTGTTGCAGTTACGCGAGAAGCAGAAGGCACGCCGCATTTATGGTGTTATGGAGAAGCAGTTTAGTAATTATTTCAAACGGGCTAATATGAGTTCTGGTTTGACTGGTTCTAACTTGCTTATTCTTCTTGAGAGCCGTTTGGACAATGTGGTTTATCGGTTGGGTTTGGCTACTTCGAGAGCGCAAGCACGGCAGCTGGTTTCCCATGGTCATTTTTTGCTAAACGGCCGTAAGACAGATGTGCCGTCGGCTTTGGTTTCTGCTGGTGATACGATTTCTTTGCGTCCTGAGAGTGCAAGCCGCGCTTATTTCAAGGAATTGCGCCAAGATATTGATGACCGACAGGTACCACGTTGGTTATCTTTGAATACTGGTAACTTGACTGGCTCTATATTGAACTTACCTGTTCGTGAGGATATTGATGTTTCTCTGAATGAACAGTTAATTGTTGAGTATTACTCCCGTTAGTGTTGTGTGACTGGTTCTTTTTTTAGCTAGGGAGGTATTTCGTTGGCTATAAGTAATTTGATTCTACCGAAGATTGAAAGTACCGCCATGTCACAAGAATATGGGCGGTTTGTCGTTGGTCCGATGGAAAGAGGATATGGTACGACGGTGGGTAATTCTATGCGTCGTGTGCTGTTGGCTTCTTTACCGGGTGCGGCCGTGACTTCTATTCGGGTAACGGATGTGCCGCATGAGTTTTCTGCGATTCCTCATGTACGTGAGGATATGATGCAGTTGATTTTGCACATCAAGAAACTTCGCCTGAAATTGCATAACACTGATACGGCTCGTTTACGTCTGGAGGTTCATGGTGCAGGTGTGGTAACGGCGGCTGATTTACAGGTTCCGCCGGAGGTTGAGATTTTCAACCCTGATCTATATTTGTTTACTGTGGATTCTGATGATGCGTTTTTAGAAATTGAAATGACGGCTGAAACTGGTCGCGGGTATTCACCTGCTGAGCAGCGGGGTCGTTTGCCGATTGGTGAACTGCCAGTTGATGCGATTTTTAGTCCGATTCGCCGTGTGAATTATGAAGTCGAAAAGACACGTGTGGGTCAGGTGGCTGATTATGACCGCTTTGTCATGGAAATTTGGACAGATGGAACTATTAAGCCGGAAGATGCTTTGGCTCAATCTGCTCAAATTATGATGCAGTATTTGCGTCCGATTGGTGGTGTAAGCGAAGAAACGTTCTTGCCTGTGGAAGTGGAAGAGGAAGAAGAAGGCGCGATTCCGAATGAAATCTATGATACTCCGATTGAGTCTCTGGATTTAAGTGTGCGTGTCTTTAATTCTCTGAAACGGACGGGTATCACCAAGGTTGGTGAAATGCTGGATATGCTGGAACGTGGCGAAGAGACGATGTTGGCCATCCGCAACTTTGGTGAGAAATCTTTGGACGAGCTGAAACAGCAATTGCGTTCCAAGGGTTATCTTGTGGATGAAGAAGAGGGACAGGCGGTCAGGTAACGGCCGTTTTTCCCCTAAGCATTTACCTGAAAACTGAGTCGACACGAGTTGCTCGGTTTTTAGGTTGAAAATAATGAGGTAAGAGCAATGCGACATAGAGTACATGGTCGTAAACTGAATCGCAGTTCTGCACATCGTACAGCACTGCGCAAAAATTTGGTGGCGGATCTGATCTGCTACGAGCAAATCCTTACCACTGAGGCTAAAGCTCGCACCATTCGCCCAGCAGCGGAAAAAATGATTACGCTGGCGAAACGTGGTTTGGCTAAGGGTGAAAACAATCCTGAAGCAACGGTACATGCCCGTCGTCTGGCAGCTTCCCGTTTACCGAAAGTGCGCACCTTCACTGATGAAGAGGGCGTTACTGAAGATGTAGATGTGGTCAAGAAGTTGTTTAATGAAGTGGCACCCCGTTATCAGAATCGTCCTGGTGGGTACACCCGCATGGTCAAAATTGGCAAACGTCCTGGTGACAACGCTGATATGGCTATCATCATGCTGGTGGATGAGGAATAACATTTGGCACGATTTCGCGCTCTAGTTGAGTATGATGGCACGGTTTACTTTGGCTTTCAACGCCAGAGAGAAGACCAGCCTACCATACAGAGTGAACTAGAGCGCGTGATACGCCAAATTGTCCGAGAGCCGGTTACCATTTTGGGATCGGGACGGACAGACAGTGGTGTTCATGCAACAGGCCAGGTAATCAGCTTCGACAGTGAGTGGCGTCACACCGTAGCCGATTTACAACGTGCGCTCAACGCGAATCTACCGGCCGACATTGCAATTTTACAATTAGACACAGCAGAACCAACCTTTCACCCACGATTTGATGCGCGGAGACGGGCATACGAATATCACATTTACAATGCGGCTGTGCGCAGCCCTTTACGCAGACAGAGAAGTTGGCATGTTGCCAAACCTCTTGATTGGGAACGGATGAATCAAGCAGCAACCTGTTTGATTGGCGTCCATGACTTTGCCACCTTTGGGCAACCGCCTCAAGGAGAAGTAACCATTCGAGAAGTTTTTGAGGCACGTTGGGAGAAACGAAAGGAATATCTCGTTTTTTCTATCGTGGCGAATGCTTTTTTGTACCAAATGGTGCGCAGCATAGTGGGTAGTTTGAAAGCAGTGGGTGATGGACGTTGGACGGTAGAACAGTTTGAGGCAGCACTGGCGGCATGTGACCGCAGCCGGTCTGGACAAGTAGCACCGGCGCAGGGTCTCACCCTGGTGTCTGTAACTTACGGAGAATAGCAGGATGAAAACATTTATCGCAAAACCAGCAGAAGTTGAACATAGCTGGTATATAGTAGACGCGGAAGGCCAGACGTTAGGTCGTTTGGCTACCCAAATCGCCGCTGTAT
>JACSSI010000732.1 GCA_014879345.1 Anaerolineae bacterium
CGGTCATGGCGACAATCTGCCCCTGGTTTTGCAGCGCTTCGACGATGCGCAGTTTATGCTCGGGCGAGACCCGCGCAAAAACAGACACGTCACGCACGGCTTCGGCCAGTTCTTCCGCTGTCATTTCATCCAGATTTTGACCCGTGCGTACACGGCCGTTTTCACTAATCCCCAGATCATGCGCAATAAAGCGGGCAGTCAGGGGATGGTCTCCTGTAATCATGATGGGGCGCATCCCGGCTGCTTTGGCGGTGGCAACGGCCGTTTTCACTTCCGGTCGCGGTGGGTCAATCATGCCCACCAGTCCGATGAATACCAAATTCTGCTCCACCGGATCATCCGGGGATTCCAGGCGCTGCATCGCCAGCCCCAAAACGCGCATCCCTTTTTGCGCCATTTCCGTGTTGGCGATGTCGATACGTGTGCGCCCTGCCTCGTCCAGCGGCACCATCTGGTGACCGTCCCAGACGCGGGTGGCGAGCGCCAACAAGCCATCGACAGCCCCTTTGGTGAAGGCGACATAAGGCGCATCACTGCCGGGCAAAGCGCGGACGGCGGCGGGCAACTGGTCGGCGTGTGACGCCAATTCATGCACCGTCGTCATGCGTTTGCGCTCAGAATCGAAGGGCAGTTCGCCCACGCGGGGCAGCACCGCTTCCAGCCCCTCGCGGGTGACGCCTGCCTGCTGGGCAGCCACCAGCAGCGCCCCTTCGGTGGGGT
Organism: Anaerolineae bacterium; assembly: GCA_014879345.1. Lineage (GTDB taxonomy): Bacteria > Chloroflexota > Anaerolineae > Promineifilales > Promineifilaceae. The sequence goes on from JACSSI010000732.1 coordinate 721, forward strand.
CGCCCATGACGCGGTAGCGCCCTGTTTCGGGGTCGGGATTGACAGAAGCGTCGTTGCACAAGGCGCCAGCGGCCAACGTCAGGCCAATGGCGGGCGGGCGGTTGGTGAACAGGTCGTCGGGATTGTCGGCCAGTTTGAGGTAAGTGGCGGCTTTTTCATCGGTGCCGGCCAGTTCCAGAAAATGCCCGGCCACGTCGATGACGGTGACGGTCATGCGGTTGATGGTGAGGGTGCCGGTTTTGTCGGAGCAGATGACGGTGACGGAACCGAGCGTTTCTACGGCAGGCAGTTTGCGGATGAGGGCGCTGCGGCGCAGCATCCGCTGTGCGCCCAGAGCCAGGGTGATGGTGACAACGGCGGGTAAGCCTTCTGGCACGACGGCGACGGCTACGGAAACGGCCGTTAAGAACATCTCATCCAGCGATTCCCCAGCAATGACGCCGATAACCAGCACCAGCGCCGCCACAATTAAACCGGCGACGGCCAGCATTTTGCCCACGCCGTCGAGCTGTTTTTGCAGGGGCGTCTGGGCGTCGTCTACGCTTTGGATGAGGGTGGCAATTTTGCCTAGTTCGGTTTCCATGCCGGTGGCGGTGACAACGGCCGTTCCCCGCCCATAGGTGACAGCCGTGCCCAGGTAGAGCATGTTGAGACGGTCGCCGAGGGGGGGATTTTCTTTGGTGATAACGGCCGTTTGTTTTTCCACCGCTTCCGATTCGCCCGTCAGCGCCGCTTCTTGCACACGCAAATTGGCGCTTTCCACCACGCGGGCATCGGCGGGAATGGCGTTACCCGCTTCTAGCAAAATAATGTCGCCCGGAACCAGGTCTACGGCCGACAGTTCCACTAACTTGCCGTCACGACGCACGCGCACCAGAGGCACGGCCATCTTCTTCAGGGCGGCCATCGCCTTTTCCGCCCGATATTCCTGCACAAAGCCGAGGATGACAAACAGCACCACAATCGCGCCAATGGCAATGGCTTCAGTAGCCTGCCCCAGAAAGGCAGAGACAACGGCGGCGGCGATGAGGATGAGCACCATGACGCTGCTGACTTGTTCCCAGAGCAGTTTCAGGGGGTGTTTCCCGCCCCGTTCGGTTAACTCGTTGGAGCCAAACTGAGCGCGGCGGGCTTGAACTTCGGTTTCGGAGAGACCCTGGTTGAGGTCGGTGTCAAGTGCTTCTAGCGTATTGGTAACGGATTGGGTATACCACTGTTGATTGGGCTGCATGTTCACCTTTTGTAGAAATCATTTGGACTGTTTTACCCAATTCTAACGAGGCTTTCAGGATTTGGCGATATGCGTTAAGGGAATATTGAGCTATAACGTAAATAAAATTGACGATTGTTGAGTAACGATTTACGATTGACATTAAAATCGTCAATCCAAAATCGTAAATCGTTAATCAACCTGGGAGGTCAACATGCGGCTTGGTTTAATGCTTGGGTATGCGGGACGGCGGATCGAACTGCCGGTAGCACTGGTGAAAGAAGCGGATCGGCTGGGTGTATATGCCGTGTGGACGGCCGAAGCCTACGGCTCCGATGCAGTATCGCCGCTGGCCTGGCTGGGCGCACAGACGGAACATATCAAGCTGGGTACAGCCATTATGCAGATGCCGGGGCGTACCCCTGCCAATGCCGCCATGACGGCGATGACGCTAAACCAACTGAGTAACGGCCGTTTCCTGATGGGTTTAGGACTGTCTGGGCCGCAGGTGGTGGAAGGGTGGCATGGGGTGAGCTATAAACGGCCGTTAACCCGCAGCCGCGAATACGTCGAAATCGTGCGCCGCATCTTTGAGCGCGAAGCACCGTTGACCCACGACGGCAAAATCTACCAAATCCCCTACACCGGCGAAGACGCCACCGGCCTGGGCAAGCCGCTCAAAAGCACCCTGGAAGCCGCCCCTAACATCCCCATCTACCTGGCCGCCATCGGCCCCCAAAACGTCGAACTCACCGCCGAAGTAGCCGATGGCTGGCTGCCCATTCTCTTCGCCCCGGACAAATACGACGCCATCTACAAAGAACAGGTCGAAGCCGGATTCGCCAAAGCTGGTAACGGCAAAAGCCTGGCAGACTTCGACATAGCCCCCACCGTTTCTGTCGTCATCAACGATAACCTCGACATCTGCTACAACATGCTGCGCCCCTTCCTGGCACTCTACATCGGCGGCATGGGCGCCAAAGGCAAAAACTTCTACAACGATCTGGCCGCCCGCTATGGCTATGAAGCCGCCGCCGCCGAAATTCAAGACCTCTTCCTCTCCGGCGACAAAGGCGGCGCGATG
>JACSSI010000733.1 GCA_014879345.1 Anaerolineae bacterium
CACCAAAGTGCTGCAAATGGTCTGTCATGTATTGAATATCCAGGAGCAAAAACCCTTTCTTTTTTAAATGTTCCACCAAATAAACCAGTGCGATTTTACTGGCATCCCGTTCCCGAGAAAACATGCTTTCTCCAGCAAATAAACCGTGCAAAGCTACCCCATATAAACCACCCACTAATTTGCCATTTTGCCAGGTCTCCACACTGTGGGCAAAGCCCAGACCATGCAAATAGGTATACGCCTCAAAGATATCCTCATTTATCCATGTTTCCTCCCGGTCAGGGGCTGGTGCTGCACACCCGGCCATCACATCAGCAAATGCTGTGTTCAGGCGAATTTCAAACAAGCCCTTTTTAATAGTCCGTTTTAAGGAACGAGATACGTGAAACTCATTAAGCGGTATGATGGCTCTGGGATCTGGATCATGCCAATACAAGTCACCATCATCATGAGCCATGGGAAACCATCCCTGACTGTAGGCGGAGAGGAGTAGGTCAGGTGGCAAGCGCATGGATGTATGTAGGAGTTCAACTTTTCTAAAAAAATTGAACTTTTATTTTTTGCTTGAGCCCAATTCATCCAGGAAACGAATGCTGGTTTCTATCCCCTTGAAAAAGTTGGGCAGGTAGAAACGTTCGTTTGGCGCATGAATTTTGTCGTCTGGCAGACCAAAGCCCATGAGTACCGTTTCCAGGCCAAGATGCTCCTGAAACTGGCCGACCACTGGAATCGAGCCGCCTTCGCGCATAAAAACGGGTTCTGTGCCAAAGGTTTCAGCGTAGGCTGTTGCCGCCGCTTTCATGGCGGGAATGTCAAAGTCGGTGATAGTGGCTGGTGCGCCGTGTCCACCTGTAATTTCTACTGTAACGGTGGGAGGTGCGATTTGTTGGATATAGGCTTTGAAGGCTTTGGCAATTTTTTGCGGGTCTTGATCTGGCACGAGGCGCATGGAGAGTTTGCAATGCACGGTGGAGGGCAGCACGGTTTTGCCGCCAGGGCCGGTGTAGCCGCCAATGATGCCGTGTACGTCAAGGGTTGGCCGTGCGCCAAGTCGTTCGACGAGGGTGTAGTCTGGTTCTCCCCAGGCTTGTGGTGCGCCTGTTTCAGCAAGCCAGCCTGCTTCGTCGAAGTTGTATTCGGCCAGCATGGCTCGCTCTGCGGCTGATAGGTCACGCACGTCGTCGTAGAAGCCAGGAATGAGCACACGGCCGTTTTCATCTTTCAGTTTGGCAATGATGTGGCCGAGTACGTTGAGCGGGTTGTCGATGCCACCGCCGAAGCTGCCAGAATGCAGATCGCGGGTGGGGCCGGTGATGTCCATGTACAGGTAACACATGCCACGCAATCCATAGACGATGGAGGGCTGGTCTTTGGAAATCATGGCTGTATCTGAGACGAGTGCCACATCTGCCTGAAGCAGTTCTTTGTTTTCGGGGATGAAGGCGTGCAGGTTAGCACCACCGCTCTCTTCTTCTCCTTCCATGATAAATTTAACGTTGACGGGTAAACGGCCGTTTGCTGCCAAATGCGCCTGTACCGCCTTCACATGAATAAACGCCTGCCCCTTATCATCAGACGAACCCCGCGCATATACATAATTATCACGCACAGTCGGTTCAAAAGGGGGTGTCTGCCACAGTTCAAACGGTTCTGCTGGCTGCACATCATAATGTCCGTAAATCAAAACGGTAGGCACATCAGCCCCCGCGTGCAGCCAATCGGCATAAATCAAAGGATGTCCATCCGTTTTTATGACCTGGACATTATCCAAGCCAGCTTCTTGCATAGAATCTGCCAACCACTGCGCCGCCGCAGCCACATCAGCGTCATGTTCCGGCTGCGTGCTGACGCTGGGAATTTGTAAAAAGGTTTTTAACTGTTTTAAATGTTTTTCCTGGTTCTCTTGGGCATAGTTGAGTGGGGTTGTCATTATTTTATCTGCGTCCTTTTTTCAGTACAGGTATAATCCTGTTTAACAATACGCATTATAACGTATGTGAAAGCGGGAAACTAACCAAAAAATGATAGGAACGGTTTTCGCTTTCACTTAGTAAACCACGTTTCTCTATCTTGGTATTGTTAATATAAATTGCGTGGTTTACCTACAGGATGGTGTATGACGACCCAAACAGAGACTCAAAACGATTTATCGACCAACGATTTATCGACCAACGATTTATCGACCAACGATTTATCGACCAACGCTTTATTAGAAAGTTTACTCTTTGTTTCCAGCGGCCCTGCCCCAGTTTCCAGGTTAGCCAAAGCATTGGAAATAACCCCAAATGCCGTACAAACGCTTCTACAAGAAATGGAAGCAGATTATGAGGCACGCGGTCTCCGGCTGCAATGGAACGACAACGCCGTGCAGCTTACCACTGCCCCCGAAGCCAGCGAAACAATTGAGCGGTTTCTCGGTCTGGAGTTAACAACTCGACTAAGCCAGGCAGCTTTGGAAGTATTAGCCATTATCGCCTATATGCAGCCCATCACCCGGCCGCAAGTGGATCACATTCGCGGAGTAAATTCGGACGGGGCGCTGCGTACACTATTGAGCAAGGGTTTACTTGAAGAGATCGGGCGGATGGAAACACCTGGTCGTCCCATTTTGTATGGCACGACACCTACGTTTTTGCAGCATTTCGGTTTGAGCGGTCTGATGGAACTGCCCCCCCTAGCAGAAGATGAAGAAGAGTGATGTTACCAATAGGTTAGCTCTCCTATTGGCACGCTTTTGCCCCGTGGTTACAATGACCTTCTAGCTTTACAAACTTCCCGTATGTTGAGTACAACTCTGTTTTTTTGAATAGGAACCTCCGGGGAGTTCTTCATCTAGCTTGGAAGGAAAAGTTCATGTGGGAAACAAAACTTGATAAACGAAAAAGCATGATTGGGCTGTTGTTGATTATGGCTCTGGCGCTTGGCCTCCGCCTTATTAGCATCGGTCGAGATAGTCTTTGGCTAGATGAAGCAATCAGTTATCTAACCGCAAATTTTTCTGCATCCGACATCC
>JACSSI010000734.1 GCA_014879345.1 Anaerolineae bacterium
GTGCCAAGAATCGGCCCCGTCACACCACCAATCAAAAATACAGAAATCGCACCCAGCACAAAGAGCATCGGCGTCTCGAAGGAAAGCTTACCTTCCCACATCGTTGCCACCCAGCTAAAGAATTTAACACCCGTGGGAATCGCCACAAACAGCGTGGCAATCATAAATGGCACACGCAACGCATCAGCCATACCAGAGGTGAACATATGGTGCGCCCATACCAAAAAACCAACTAGCGCAATACCTAAACTGGATAGCGCAATCCATTTGTAACCAAATAGCGGCTTGCGCGAGAAGACTGGTAACAGTTCACTAATGATGCCCAAACCGGGCAGCACAAACACATACACCACCGGGTGAGAATAGAACCAGAACAAATGTTGATACAAGATGGGATCGCCGCCGTTAATCGGGTTGAAGAATGTAAGACCCGCGACACGCTCCATCACATTCAGCGTCAACGCCACACCGACTGTCTGCGTAGCAGTAAACTGAATTAAGGAAGCGGAGATGGCAGCCCACACAAAAATCGGCATACGGAAGAGTGACATGCCAGGCGCTCGCATAAAGGCGACCGTAACTAACAGGTTGATGGCGCCCGCAATCGACGAAAAGCCCACTAAATAGAAGCCCATCAAGAACAATACCACGCCCAACGGGGCGCTGAATGTTAATGTTGGATAACCAACCCAACCCGTGTCCCAACCGCCAACAACCATACCGCTCAGAATCAAGACAACGGCCGGAATTCCAACCCAGTAGCTAAACGCATTCAAGCGCGGGAAAGCCATATCTGAAGCCCCAATCATCAATGGCACCAGATAGTTAATCATCGCGCCAACGCCAAGAAGAATACTGGCAATCATGATGATGCCATGGGCGCTGAACAGGGTGTTGTACTGGTCATTATCCAAAAACTGCATACCGGGCTGTGCCAATTCTAGCCGGAAGATAAGGGCAAACAAACCACCAACCAACAACACTAAAATGCTGGTGTACCCATATTGAATACCAATCACTTTATGGTTTACGTCAACATTCAAGTAACGAGACCATTCTGGACGGCCTTCTTTCACGCCATGATGCAGCGGCGTCTTTTTGCCAACTATCCATTTGAGCCAGTCGGTCAAGACACCCGCAAACAGCAAAAAGCCAAATACGCTCAAAACAGAGCCAAATACGATCCCCGGTTCGGGGTTTGGCTCCAGACCCATCGCTGTCCGAATACCACCAATAAAGGCTATACCGCCAAACATGAACAATGCCTGACCAATGAGTCCGCGCACATAAGCAGACGTTAACAGGATTCCCAATGTTCTCATACACATCCTCCCAAAATTAGCTTTATAGCCATATGTTTGGGTTATTTACTCTTATGCCTGCCGGGTTTAAAAACCGGTCAGACTAAACAATTTATTCTTCTAATGTTTGCATGAAAGCGATGAGATCATCAATGATACTAATCTCGATGCCTTCGTTGGCTAATATTTCTGCCTGTTTTTCATCAATGCGTGTGCCAAAATCTTTCGGCATTATGCCTTCATTGAAGCCTTCTACGATTTGGCTGTCTGGTTCGAGGATTGAGCTGTAAATATAAGCATGATCTACAATGATGCTTGTGCCATCAGTAAGTTGTTCTTCACGACCGTAAACACCCTTCCATGTGGGGCCAGCACCGCCCGGATCGCCTGTTAAGTTATGGCAGCCCGCACAGCCCAGTTCGGTATACCAGATTTCGCCGCGTTCTGCTGCGGTCATTTCACTGTAAGCTGGTACGGCTAATCGTTCTTCTACCCAGGCATCAAATTCACTTTGGCTTACTACCAGCACATCAGCCAACATTTTGGAGTGATCGAAGCCACAGATTTCAGCACACATCAATGTGTATTCGCCTATTTTGGTAGGGGTGATGCGCAAGTAGGTAACTGTTTGCGGAACCAAGTCTTGCTTGACACGAAATTCAGGAATCCAGAAGGAGTGAAGCACGTCTCGAGATTCCATGTTAAGCACAATTCGTTGGTCAACGGGGAGAACTAATGTTGGTGAGGTGATATCTTCTTGTTCTGGATATTCAAACTGCCACGACCACTGCTGCCCATAGACATTGATGATCATTTCGTTTGGTTGTTCTTCTGTCAGGGCATTTAGCACAACCACACCCCAAAAGCCAAAACCAAGCACGACCATGACGGGAATAACTGTCCAGAGAATTTCCAGGCCGGTATGCCCATGTACGTAAGGGCCTGGTTCGTCATCTCCTTCTTTTCGCTTAAATATGACCACGGAATAAAGGATAAAGACCATGATCAAGGAGAACAGGAAGGAGATTAGCCAGAAATGCACGTTGAACATGTTGTCGATAGGAATGGCTTGTGAACTGGCTGCTTCTGGGAGCCTATATAAATATGTCAACAAACCGCGAATACCGAGTGTTGAGAAGATGATCAAAACGGTGACGGCAATATAATGTTTTGCTTTACCCATGTGGTTGCATCCTGCGAGAATTAGTTTTGGGTAAACAAGCGTGATGTTTACCCTGATGAATTGGTAAAAACTTTTGACGGGAAACGGCCGTTACCCCATATCTGAATTCGCTACATCAAATCCTGCACTTAAGCTGGGCTGTTCAAATACAGCATGAGGCCAATACCAACCCCGACAACCAATAACCCCATCACCAACACGGCGATAAAGTCCCAAGGAATCGAGTTATTATCACTTTCAGCGATGGCATCCAGGCGGCTTTGGCGCACACGCCATGCCAACAAGGGAATGGTAATAACAAAAAGCACAACGATAATTGGCAGCATGGAGTTAAACGTTTGGCCGAACATTGTGATTTCACCTGAAGGTGAAACGAGTGCGTAGGTAAGGGCACCCAGTAACGCCACAAAGAAAAGCACTAACAAGGAATAACTCACTGTGTCCAGGCCATATACATACCCTTCCGGTGTATGCGGAGCCGGGCTGTTTTCTCGCTTTGTTTTTAATGTTTCTTTTTCTTTG
>JACSSI010000735.1 GCA_014879345.1 Anaerolineae bacterium
CTGGCGCATCCAAGCAAGGAGCCAACGGATAGGCCAAGTGTGGAAAAGCTGCTGCAAGTTTTGAACCAAGTATGATCACCCCTGCTCCGTCAAAGTTTTCGCCTTGAGGAAATGCTTGACTTTTAGGTCACAAATACAGAAGAATATTGATTCTATGTGAAGGGTTTGGGCAGCCATTAATCAATTTGGATCATTACCTGAGGTGATATGAATCTGAAAGTGAACCAGAAAGTCGTGAGCAAGGAGCCGGATGAAGAAACGATTCGGCAGGTGGTAACTGGCTTGCCGCCGCGCAAGAAGGTGCGGCTGGAACTGCGCCAAAGTAAGGGAGAGAGGCTGTATGTTATTGGCCGACCAGATAAAGGGTTTCAACTAATTTGGCAAGACCAGGCTGGTAATTTGCAATTCAGTCGTCAGGGGGATGTGGATGGGGAAACGGCCGTTTTCATGCTCACCCTCTATGCCCAGGCAAACCCGGAGTGGCAGGCGTTAATTGACTGGCTTCCCCCCAATACATCTCAATACGTGGGTAAAAATCCGCTTCTCAAAGCCTTCAGCAACATGTCCCCAGGAATGGGCGCCCTGCTCATTTTTGGCGCAGCCTATACCCTTTTTGTTCTGTATGCCATTCTTGTGCCACAGCCCGGCGGTTTTGGGCAGGGTTTTGGTTTCAAAGAGATTTTGGGGGGCTTCATTTTTATTGGGCTACTTGCCGCTTATATCCAGTACATCGAATTCTTTTTCAGCGTCCTGCGTCCACGCATGGCAGCCTGGCTGGCTTTGCGCCTGGGCGTGGAAGTGCAAGAAGATATGTCGGACAGCCGCTGGATGGGCGGCGCAGGACCTGGCACTTGGGAAGCTTCAGGCGGCAGCACTGGCAATCGGCTGCTGTTGAATCTGTTTGATATTGTGATCTTGGTGGTGGGGCTGGTTGGCCCGGTGGCGGTGGTTGGTATTGGGGCGTTTCTCTTGGTGGAACGGTTGTAATCTCGTCTGAAAATCGTAAAGACGCAGACCTCCGAGATTTTGAACACCTCGGAGGTCTCTCACAGAACACTGCTATATGCCAACGGGAACGGCCGTTGCCAATTCAATTTACCAGCCTAAAACCACCCGGTTGCTCTACGGCAAATCCGTCTCTCCCATCAACCACTTATCCACCGCCCGTGCCGCGCCACGACCTTCATTAATCGCCCATACCACCAAACTTTGGCCACGGCGGGCATCACCGGCCGCAAATACGCCATCTACACTGGTCTTGAATTTGCCATATTGTGCCTTGGCATTTGAGCGTTCGTCTTGCTCCACATCAAGCTGGGTGAGTACCGGACTTTCTGGCCCCAGAAAACCCATCGCCAGCAGCACCAGTTGGGCAGGCCACCGCTTTTCTGTGCCAGGCACTTCACGCAGTTGCGGACGGCCGTTTTCACCAGACACCCATTCAATTTCTACAGTATCGACACCAGCCAGATTACCGTCCTCATCTTTGACAAATCGTTTGGTCAGGATGCAGTATGTGCGCGGGTCTTCACCGTAAACTGCGGCGGCTTCTTCTTGTCCATAATCCAGCTTGTAAACCTTGGGCCATTGCGGCCACGGATTATCTGGCGCACGTTCGGCTGGCGGCTGCGGCATAATCTCAAACTGCACTAGACTGTTGCAGCCCTGGCGCAGGGAGGTGGCGACACAGTCTGTGCCGGTATCCCCACCCCCAATGACGATGACATCTTTTCCTTGTGCTGAAATGGGAACGGCCGTTACATCAACTGTGCCGCCCCCATCCAAAAGCTGCTTGGTATTGCCATGCAGAAAATCCATCGCATAATGGATGCCTTGCGCACTGCGCCCTTCGGCTGGCAAATCACGCGGTCGCGTAGCGCCGGTGCAAATCACAATAGCATCGAACTCTTCTTTAAGCTGTTCTGCGGGAATATCTGAGCCAATTTCTGTATTAGGCCTGAAGATGATACCGGCCTCAGCCATCACATCAAGGCGGCGCTGGATGATTTCTTTGTCCAATTTCATATTGGGAATGCCATACATCAGCAAGCCACCGATGCGGTCTGCCCGTTCAAACACCGTCACCTCATGCCCGACTGTGTTTAACTGGTCGGCACAGGCCAAACCGGACGGGCCAGAGCCAATGACAGCCACTTTTTTGCCTGTACGCGTTTCTGGCACATCTGGCGTCACCCAACCTTCTGCAAACGCTTTATCAATAATGGCATATTCGATGCTTTTAATGGTGACGGCCGGGTCGATTATGCCCAATGTACAAGCCGCTTCACACGGAGCCGGGCAAACCAGGCCAGTAAATTCAGGGAAATTATTGGTCTTATTTAAGCGGTCATACGCTTCGCGCCACAATCCCTGGTAAACCAAATCGTTCCATTCCGGGATCAAGTTGTTGATGGGGCAGCCAGAAGCCATATTGTTGATGACTTTGCCGGTGTGACAAAAGGGTGTGCCACAATCCATACAACGCGCCGCTTGATTTTGCAAACGGCCGTCAGGCATGTGCAAGTGAATCGGTTCCCAATCTTTTAAGCGTTCGTCGATGGGACGATCTTCGGGGAGTTCCCGCTGAAATTCTAGAAATCCGGTTGGTTTAGCCATAACGCTTCCTCTTCCTTTTCTCCCTCTCCCCGACCCTTTCCCAAAGGGAGAGGGCTAAGGTGGGGGTTAGTTTCCTGTGATTTTACTGCGCCGTTCCAGGAGAACGGTGTCTCTCCAACTTCCATGTAATTGGGCAATCCGTTCGCGTCTGCCCACGATGCGAAAGCCAACTGCTTGATGCAACGCCACGCTGACTTCATTTTCCGGGAAAACGCTGGATTGTAAAGTCCAGATACCCGCTTCTTCTGAAACGGCTACAAGCGCCTGCATCATTATTTTACCAATACCTTGTCCCCGAGCAGAGGCCGCAATATAAATGCTGACTTCGGCCACCCCATTATACACTTGTCTTTTAGATATGGGACTGAGGGCGACCCACCCTGC
>JACSSI010000736.1 GCA_014879345.1 Anaerolineae bacterium
TCTCTCATCACCCAACCGCACCCAGCCGGTCTCGTAATTTTGCTGCTCAGGAAGCCAAACGGCCGTTCTAACAATCAACTAAGAACAGTGAACTGAGAACGAATAACTTTCACCACGCGCTCCATTAACAATTGAGAATTGACAATTAACAGTTGACAATTATTTTGGCCGTTCTCCATCATCCCCCATCACAACCAGCAAACAGAAGACCTATTCCCATAATTCTGTTGGCGTTTCGATACATTGGAGTTTAGATGGATCGCTGAATTGCTGCATAAAATCATCCATTGTTAAGGAAGTGGCTTCTTCTAATAATAGATAATGACGCTCTAACGAAAAAATGGAAACAAAGTCTTTATAGCTTGTTACAACATCTGGTACAAGTAAATGTAAAATTCCCGTCTCTTTATCAGCAAAACAGCCTGTCACGATATCGCCTTGAATGTCACCATCAACCACATAACCAACAGCCATACCCTTTTGCAAGTAAACCAGATTAAGTCGTACTGATAAATTTCCTTCACGTTTATAACTCTTAGTTTCGATCCATATTTCGTCGGGTTTACCATACTTTCTTAATATATTGGATAATCGAGGTGCTTGTCCGGCATATACAATCTTTAGCAGATGATTCTCAAAGGAGTACCTCACAGGAAAGTAGATGCGTTCTTCATTTTCTTCATAATCAAACCATAATTCAATATAATCTGGTATCTGATTTTCATCATGTTGATAATTAGTAAATTCATGAAGGGTCAAGAATTGTTGAACCTCAAAAACCGTTGTTTTATTAGGTATAGCTCCCCATCAACATGGCACGTCACAATTCATAGGGTTGGCTAATAATTCTTCTACAGCTACCTCTAACTTCTCAATTTCAAATGTAGGCAATGGTGTTAATGTATCCACAACGATAGTTTGAGTAGCTAATGCAGAGGAAGGAGTTTGCGTTTCTGAGACAATGGTTGACAGGGCTGTGGAGTCAGAAACGGGTGTTGTTTTGACCATTACAATTGCTGTCTCAGTTGGCGTTGGTGATAAAGGCATTTGTGACTCTAACATTGATTCAAACACATCTGTGCTCGTCACTGCAACGGTGGGTGTAAGAGCAGTCAACTCTATTTCTGATTGGCATGATACCAACGATAATATGACCACTAAACTAACGCTGTAAAAAAATACGTGTTCCAATTTCATTTTCTTTCCCTGTTAATAACTAATGCTATCCAAGGAGCCATATAGCGTTCCATAAAACTAGAGCGAGCTTGACCTAAATCAGTGAAACCACTATTGTCGTCTCTCATTTCCCATTGATTATAATTCCACCCGAGGAACATATCAGCATATTCCTCTCCCGTAGTAGCTTTATCACTAAATTGCCAGATATAAGTCGTATCGGCAAAGCCATACTTAACCTCATCATTATCTCCCCCTCGACGTGGAATTCTTATATTTAACGGCAAATCTTCATTGGCATATTTGCCTAATGTATTTCGAACAGAATTCACACCTAAAATATCATTCACACGCGCCTCAAAATAATGACCCATTTCATGAGTAGCCCAGCGGTAGCCGTAAGCTTCTGCGGTGATTTTTGCAACACGGTACACATTGATTCCCCGGCCGCCTGGTGTAGTACCATACATCCCATACGCTTCTGCATTATCCCCATTTACCGTCCCCGTTTTGTAAAAAAGTACAGGTTTTCCATAAAAATATAAAAACGCTTTAATGTAGGTTAATGGTGGATCAGTAGGACTACAATTTACATAATGCAAGATGTTTTCAGGTACGTGAGCTGATAAATCAAATCCATACATATATTCATTATAGGTATCAGCTAAACGTTTCTCAATTTGACGTGCAGCCTTATTAACCTCATATCTCTCAGCAGATGACCATTTTTGCCCTGATACACCTTGGAAATCTATTAAACCCTCTATTAAACCATAATCATCTGGTGGAAGACACTCGCCATTATCTCCTTCAGGTACACATAAACCAGATGGATCATTAAAATTAGGTGGCGAATTGTGTCCATAAACATACCCATGTTGCGTAATGGGGCGCATTCTATCACCACGCCACGGGTCTTTGCCCATAAACACCTGCAAGGCCGGGTTGTAATAACGGGCTCTCAAATACACCAGGCCAGTGGCGCTGTCCTCTTGTTCGCCGGTATAGCCGTATACCGTGCCGCTTGTACCCGTTTGCGCCAAAAGCGTTCCGTATGGATTGTAAGTTGAGGTTGTCTCGACTTCACCCGCCGCCATCTCCTGGCGCACACTACCCAGGCCATCGACCAGCAGCGTGCGCATCCCCGTACCATCATCCTGGCTAATCAAACGCCGTCCTGAGCCTGTCGAAGGATCCAGGCCAAGCAAGCTGTAAACGGGTTGGCTGCCATCATCAGCTACCAGCACCTGTGTCAAGCCCATGATGTCATTGGTATAGGTCGTCGTGACCGGCGTATCGCCGCTGTGGTCTACTTGTTGAATGCGATTACCACTGCCATCATACCCGTAGGTAGCAACAATATTGGTGACGCCGCCGCCCATGCTCACACGATTGCTCGTTAACAGGTTGCGTTGGCTGAAGCTGTAAAGCAGTTCTCCCGCTTCATCCGCACTCACCCCCGGCGGCAAGATTTGGGTCATGTTGCCATTATCGTCGTAATAGTAGCTGGTCGTCCCCAGCACCGTGTCGGTCGCCGAGGTCAACTGGTTGGCATCATTGAATGCCCTGTTGACAATACTCGTTTCCGTCCCAGAGTCTGTCACCAGCGTCTCCGTGTACGCGGCCATATTGCCCACCGCATCATACGCATACGCATAACTGGCACTGATGTCGCCACTATAATCCGCCCCCGTCAGCCGGTAGAGCGGGTCATAGCTGTAGGCGATGGTATGCGTACCCAACTGCGGCGCACTGTTGGTTGTGGTGATGGTTTGACGGCCGCTTTCGACAGGGCCACTGCCACTGGGG
>JACSSI010000737.1 GCA_014879345.1 Anaerolineae bacterium
CAGCGGCATGTGTGCTCCAGACAAAATACTCAAACCAATTGCATCCACATCTTCTTGCAGGGCTGCTTCCACAATCATTTCAGGCGTTTGACGCAAGCCAGTATAAATCACTTCCATTCCCGCATCTCGCAGTGCCCGTGCCACCACCTTAGCGCCCCGATCATGACCATCTAACCCGGGCTTTCCTATTAAAACACGTATCGTTCGTTCTTCAACCATAACAAATCATCCCTAAACATACATATGGGGTAAAGATTTCAGCAAAATAATGCGTATGGCATAACCCCATTGTCTTCTAAATTTGATGTTCCACGTCAAATTATACCGATTGCGCCCATGTTTTACGAAGAACCTTGTTTTCCACCCCATCCCATCTCATTCCTACTAAATATGCGAAATGCTTGCAAACTACCCCCCTCTTGGACTATACTCTTATGTAACTTTGTTATGTAACCTTGTTACCTTGAGATTTAATTCTCAGGAGGGTGTAAAAAATGAATCAACATCAAATTTCTCGTAAATGGCTCCTCATTGGCCTCTTCCTGTTGTTAGCCTTATTCTCCATTACCACAACACAATCAGCTTTGGCACAAACAAAAGTAGCCAATGGCGTGGTAGCCACCGGTCAATTGAACGTTCGCTCTGGCCCCGGTGTTGAATACCCAGTTGTGACCTCTGTATTCTCAAATGCACCATTGGCAATTTATGGAAAGAGTGGCTTTAACACCTGGGTTCAGGTTGGCACAGCAAACGGAATCACAGGCTGGGTCAACTCCACCTACATCGTCATGGATGTGCCACTGAGCAACCTGCCCGTTGTAGGCGGCACCACCGCCACTCCTCCTGCAGGCGCCACTGCCACTCCTCCAGCAGGCACCACCGCCACTCCTCCTGCAACTAGACAAATCCCAGCAGTAGGTGTGGTTAACACTGGTGCTGTCAATGTCCGTTCTGGGCCTGGCTACAACTTCCCCATCATCACCATTGCTTATCAGGGCTACACAGTGACTTTGCTGGGGCGCACTGCTGATAATGCCTGGGCAAAAGTACAAATGGTTGATGGCACACAGGGCTGGATCAATTTTGGCGCGTTGGACACAACGGTTCCCGCCAGCAGCCTGCCCATCACGGATGCCCCGATTACACCCCCAGCGGGAACGGCCGTTGGCGTTGTCAATACCGGTCAACTCAATCTTCGTTCAGGCCCGGGAACTGAATACAGCGTCGTTGCCTCCGTTTTTAATGGTCACGTCGTGCAGTTGTTAGGGCGCAACACCTTCAGCACCTGGCTCAAAGTTCGGCTCTTCGACGGGCAAGAAGGGTGGTCAAACGCCAAATATATTACGACCAACTACCCCATCGGCAATCTCCCGGTAATGTGGGATGATGCGGTAATTCCAGGCGCACCAACTGCCATCGTCACCACTGGCAATTTGAATATTCGCACAGGGCCAGGCGCCAGTTATGCTGCTGTTACCAGTGTGCCATATGGCACCACGCTCACCCTGTTGGGTCGCAATGCAGACGGCACCTGGGTTAAAGTGCGTACAAACAGTGGTCAAGAAGGCTGGGTCAACGCCAACTATCTCACCACCAGCGTCCCCGTCTCCAGTTTACCGATTGTGGATGGCTCGACTGGTACGGGCGTGGCAACGGCCGTTGTCAATACCGGTGCCTTAAATGTTCGTTCAGGGCCAGGGGTTTCGTACAGCTCAGTAACCGTTGTCTATCAAGGCACCCAACTCACCTTGATTGGTCGCAATGCCGATGGCAGTTGGGTAAAAGTACGCACCCCCAATGGCACAGAAGGCTGGGTCAACGCCGACCTGATTCAGGCGAACATTCCCATCAGCAATCTGCCCGTTGTTGACGGTTCTACAACCGGTACCCCCACCCAGCCGATTGCGTATAACGCCGTTGTCACCACGGGCGCACTCAACGTCCGCTCTGGCCCCAGCATCGACTATCCTTCTGTGACCGTCGTCAGCCAGGGGACAGAAATGAATTTGATTGGCCGCAGCGCCACCACAGGGTGGGTGCAAGTGGTATTGCCCGGTGGTCAGCAAGGCTGGGTCAATCCTAACTTCATCTATACCACTATCAACATCAATACCTTGCCTGTAACTGGCTAACGCCAACCACGAAGTTTAACTTTTCCAACAAGTTGAACTTCTCCTATCAATTTACAAAAAAAAGGGATGCAACTTGTGAAAAGTTGCATCCCTTTTTTACTTGCCCATCAAGACTTCCGAGGTTTTAAAAACCTCGGAAGTCTAGGACTCTAGTTCGAGCAATCAGCACACAGGCCATAAAATTCCAGGAGATGACCTTGCACAGTAAAGTTAAATTGTTGAGAAACGGCCGTTTCTATCTCCGCCACCACACATTCATCAAACTCAATCACCTTATCGCAATTCGAGCAAATCAAATGATGGTGATGACCATCATGCAGCAGCACAAAGTGAGCCGCACCAGACCCCTGATACACCGGATGAATCAGATTAAGTTGGCACATGATCTCCAACGTGCGGTAGACCGTCATCCGCCCCACTTTTGGCGCATTTTCATGCACAACATCCACCAAAGCATCGGCCGTGATATGCCCGTGACTAGCGACAAACGCTTCCAAAATCGCTTTCCGTGCCGCTGTCATGCGGTAGCCGTTGTCTGATAATGTTTTGCTAAGTTCGCGTACTTGTTCGTCCATCGAATTATTTTGTAGGGGCTGGCCTTGTGCCTGCCCTGTTGAGCGACCACAAGGGTTCGCCCCTACCATTACCTATTTTAGAAGTGGTTACTATCTAAGTTACTTTACTTTGCCCGCTTCCACAAATCGTTTTGTCGCCGAAACCACGTCTTTGCTTTTGACCAGGCTCTCCCCAACCAATATCGCATCAACGCCGATTTTGTACATATGATGAGCATCAACGGCCGTTTTCAGCCCGCTCTCCCCCACCACCACCACATCCTCAGGAATCATCGC
>JACSSI010000738.1 GCA_014879345.1 Anaerolineae bacterium
GAGGGGATCGGCCTGGCTCCCTCGCCCCTTTGGGGAGAGGGCTGGGGAGAGGGGATTACCGGAATAATTCTTTAAGTTCAAAAAGCCGTTACTACAAGCCTGGCTAATCTTCATCTTCTTCTTCAAAAACTATCAGGCCGTCATTCATCGCCTTCATGGCCGCTTTCACACGATTGTCCACATCCATCTTGCTGAGAATATGGCTGACATGGGTGGAAACGGTACGGTCACTGATGCAAAGCATTGCGGCAATTTCCCGATTTGTATAACCCAGAGCTACCTTTTGCAACACGGCTAATTCCCGTTCCGTTAACTCCCCGCTGGCTGGTAAAGGTTTATCATCATCATCCAAATCCCGGAAGATGCGTTTGCTGAATTTTGGATGGGCAATAAAACTGCCTTGATGCACCACTTGAATGGATGTTAAGAGTTCTGCCGGTGTTGAATCTTTTAGCTGAAAACCGTTAGCACCGGCGTCAAGGGCAGCCTTGACTTTAGATTCTTCGGTAAAGCTGGTTAGTATCAACACTTTAACATCTTTGTTGTGCTGGCGGATTTCCTGCAGGGCAGTGATGCCATCTTTGTTTGGCATGACGAGATCGAGCAAAATCACATCTGGGTCTAGCAGTTGAGCCATCTGCACTGCTTCATCCCCATCAGATGCTTCACCAATCACTTCAACACCTGGTTTAACATCCAATAACGCAACCAGCCCTTTCCGTACCAGGGCATGATCATCAACAATAAGTATTCTTATTGGTTTTTCTTCCATTAGGCAATCCCGTATTTTTCTAAATCAATGGACAGTTCAATTTTTGTACCTACACCGGGCAGCGAACTGATGAGTATATTGCCACCAACGGCTTCAATGCGATCACGCATTGTTTTTAACCCCATGCCCCCGGCTCCCATTGTTCTATCCGTAAAACCACGGCCGTTATCTTCAATGGTCATGATCAGGTTTGAGCCTTGGGTATCCAGTGTCACAAATACTTCTGTCGCTTTGGCATGTTTCAGTGTGTTGTTTAATGCTTCCTGGGCAATCAAGTATAAAGTGCGTCGCAATTCTGGGGGAACGTCTATAGTAAGCTGCGCTTCAAGATTTGCGTCTATGCCAGAACGTCCTTCTACGGCTTCCAGACGATAACGCAGGGCATTGGCGAGTCCTTCTTCGCCCAATGCGCCTGAACGCAGTTCATACAACATCAGGCGCATTTCTTTTAGTGCCTGCTGAGCGGTAGTGCCAATATCTTCCAAAACTGCCTGTAGTTTCTCACCATTTCCAGATTTTGACAGCTCTCGGGAGGCTTCGGCAAAGAGTGTCAGGCTGTAGAGCGACTGGGTGATGGAATCATGCAACTCTCTTGCTAACCGTTCTCGCTCTTGTAAGACGGCCATTTCTTGATCTTGTTGATGTAAACGGCCGTTTTCAATAGCTACCCCCATTTGATCAGCCACCGATCCCAACAGAGCCAGGTCTTCTGTCGAGAATTGTTTGCCGCCATTGTGAATAACGCTCAAAATGCCAACTACCTGATTTTTTACACGAATAGAAACACCCGCATAACTATATTCATTCTCAGGTAAATGCAAGAATTTCAAGGAAGGGGCGCTTGACAAATCCCGCACAAACAGTGGCTGCGGATCGTCAAGAATTTGTTTTGCGCGTCCATCATGATATTCAAAAGTGGGAACCATTTGAAGAATCTCTTCTGGCACACCAATTTGGCTTTTGAGCACAAATTCATCATTTGCCTCCCTTAACAAGACGACGCCGGAAATGCAATCGAAGGTTTTGAGCAGTATCTGCAAACTCTCATCAAGAATTTTGTCTAATTCCTGATGGGTACTGGCAACGGCCGTTATCCCATAAAGTGTCTGCAAATCCCGGGTGCGTTCATTCACCCGTTGCTCAAGATTTTCAGCATATTGCAACGAACGCCGATACAGACGTGCGTTTTCAATAGCAATAGCCGCCTGATTGGCAAATGCCAGGGCCAATTCCTGATTTTTTTCAGTATAAAACCGCGCCACAGATTTATCCAACGTTAGCACACCAATGGTTTTGCCTTTGACTTTTAATGGGATACCCATCCAGCAGCGAATATATTCCATGCCAGGAAATATCTTCCAATCCGGTTGTTTTTTCGTATCAGGAATAATTTGAGCTTCCCCCGATTCATAAGTCGTGTGCGCACCCAACTGACCACTAGGCACATTAACTATCTCAAAGCCAATCCGTTGAGGCAAACCACGCTGTGCCACAATTTTCAACGAGCCTTCACGTTCCAAAAAAACGGTGGCACTGTCAAATGGAATGACTTCTTGCAGATGCTCCAAAATGTTTTCAAGCAACGGCTCCAATTCTAAACTGGTATTGAGTTCTGCCGCCACACGCCGTAAAATTTCTGCCTGATTTCGTGCCATATTTTCCAGAACATATAACTGCACATTACCCAAGGCAACAGACAATGGCGCCGCAAATTCTCTGGCAATGCCTATATATTCCGGCGTATAGCTCTTTTCTTCTTTGTCGTAGACGTTTAAATAGCCGATTGGCTTTCCCCGAACAAGTAATGGTACTTGCATGAAGGAACGCACACCCGCATTTTTCAGGGTCACTAAAGCCGGTGGTAAATAGCGCAGTGAACACAAATCTTCCACGACATAGGGTTGATTGTTGCGCATATCGTCCTGCATTTCTTCCGATAATAAGGAGGCAGATGGTTGGACAGGGTCTTGCAACGGCCGTTCTTCCTCTCCAATCATCACGCTCTGCGCCAAAAGTGATACCGTCTGTCCTTCGTCATCGTGCAACCACACTTCCGCGCCCCAGGCAGGCACAAACTGCAACAAAAAATCCAACGCAACTTCCGCAATCTCTTCCGGAGATTTTTTCACATTGATTGCCAAATCCAATTCATGCAAACCACGCAGCCGCTCTGAATAATTTTGCAGCGCATCTTCCACTTGTTTCCG
>JACSSI010000739.1 GCA_014879345.1 Anaerolineae bacterium
GTCGCCAACGCTTGCGTGGCTGCCAGCCGCATCCTTTCAATCTCGACATTGATTTCGGTGGTCTTTTCGATGTAGGTATCGGTGCGCGGTATGTAGGCTTCCGGCTGGTAATAGTCGTAATAGCTCACAAAATAGCTGACAGCGTTTTGGGGGAAGAACTGCTTAAACTCGCTGTAAAGTTGAGCAGCCAGCGTCTTGTTATGCGCCAGAATGAGCGTTGGTCGCTGAGTCTGCTGGATGACGTTGGCGATGGCAAAGGTCTTGCCCGTGCCAGTCGCGCCCAGCAGCACCTGATGCCGATAACCGGCGTCAAGACCAGTTATCAGGCCATCAATCGCTGTCGGCTGATCGCCGGTCGGTTGAAACGGGGAAACGAGTTGAAAGGGGGTCATAATGCGCTCCTTTTGCTAACATACTGTCTAGCTTAACGCGCATTGTTGACACCTTTTGTCACATATGCCGCCAACAGATTGGTCCAATCTTGAAGATTGGACCAATCTACAGTTGACGCAAAAAGCGACGTGCGCCAACCCGTTCCAGTTCATTGTCCAGACGGGGTTTGTACATTTCCAGATTGTTGACGGGGCGTTTGAGATTGTAGCTGTCTACGAGCTTGTTGATTTTGAGGATGGCGGCTTCCCATTTTTTAATTTCGTCGTCCCAGGCTATTTCCAGGCCGCTTTTGATGCCTGCATCCTGGGCAAAGCGATATTCCTGGTCATAGCGGCGCCAGGTGCGGCTGATTTGTTGGCGCAAGGATTCGATTTGAATTTGTGTTTCATTCCGCTGCGCGAGCCAGGCTGGCAGCATTTTGTTTTCTTTAAGCAAGCTGTCGGCAATTTCGCTGTTTTGGTTGAACGGATTTTTGTTGAGGTCGAGGGGTTTGCCTTTTCCTTTCAGGTTATCGAATATGCCTTGAGAACGGCCGTCTTCGATGATGTCGTCTATCAAGTTGTCCCAGTCGAAACGCATCCGCATTTTATGCTCAAGGTGGCTTTCATTTTCTTCTTCTCGCGCTTTCTTTTCTTCTGGCGTTTCCTGCCGTTTTTCGCTCATCTATTAGCCCTTGCTTTGATTTAATTTTCAGCATTGTAGCGCAGCATTACCAGCGCCAGATAAATGTTCATGCTTCATTAAGTGACGATCTCTTTGAGTTTTTTCTCAGATTCCTCATTTCCCTATCATCCAGGGTTGCTCGCAACAAACTTAGCAGGTACGATTATTTTGAATTTGGCGGCAAGCGCAACATTTTCTCTCTTCATCCGTAACGTTGGCAAAAACGAATCTGCACCAAATTCAGCGTTTTTTGAAAGGTATTGTATGGCGGCAACAACCAAATCTAACATCAAACAGCAAACTGCCGGGCAGGAGAACGGCCGTTCTCCTGACACATCTCCTCTCCCAGAAACTGCCATGTCCACCCCCCTTAAACAAAAACCTGCCCATCAACCTCAAAAATGGGCGCTCGCCATAGCCGTCACCCTCGTCGTGGTATTTTTGCTGTGGCAGGTGCGTGAAGGTGTCTGGGATCTCATTTCGATGGTTGGGGATCAGGAAGCTGTCAGTGAATACCTGATAGGCTATGGTGCCTGGGGGCCTATGGCGTTGGCGGTAGCCCAACTGCTGCAAGTGCTGGTCGCCGTCATCCCCGGACACGTCTTTTTGATTGCGGCTGGCTATGTTTACGGGTTCTGGCCCGGCCTGATTTTAAATATGATTTGCATCGTCGCTGCCAGCCAGCTTGGTTTTGCGCTTGCGCGTTGGACTGGTCGTCCGGTTGTTGATCGGCTGGTTGACAAAAACACATTGGATAAATGGTACGCTATCGGTGAAAAACAAGGCTTCATGTTCTTCACCATCGCCTTTGTATTACCCATGTTCCCCACCGACATGATGAACTTTGTGGCCGGGCTAACCGGCATCAGAGGCACCCAGTTTTTGGCCGCTAACATTTTAGGCAGGCTTCCCGGCGCTATCATGCTCACGATGATTGGAGCCTACGGCATCCGCTTTGCCGCCTGGCATTGGGTCGTCATTGGGGTGTTTGCGGCCACTGTGTATATTACGGGGCGGCTTGTCGTTCACCGCATTGAGAAGAAGCACGAGAACGGTGTCGGTGCAGAACAGGATATGGGGTAAGGAAACGGCCGTTTCCACCTCCTAATAACCATTCCTTTGGAGGCTCCATGCGCCTAAAACCAACCCTCATTTTCGCGCTAATTTTTCTGATAACGGCCGTTTTCTCCCAAACCAGCCCCACCCAAGCCCAAGCCCCCACCGTCACCCTCATCGGCACCTTCCAGCCTGCCCTCGGCTGTGACGAGTGGCAAGCCGACTGTCCCGCCAGCCAACTCACCTTCGACGAGACGCACCAACTGTGGCTGGCAACCTTCAACCTGCCCGCCGGAAACTACGAATACCAGGCCATCACCCCTGATGGCACGATTGGCGCTCTGGCAGAAACAGATGGCACGCCCATCACCCTGGCGCTCGCCAGCGACAGCGGCGTCACCTTCTTCTATTCACCCACCACCAACTGGCTGGCCGACACCATCAACCATGTCCTCGCCAATGTGCCGGGCAGCTACCAAGGCGAAGTCGGCTGCCCCAAAACCATGCTGAGCACCGACGAATTTGACTGGTCGCCCGACTGCTTGCAAACCTTGCTGCAAGACCCCGACAACGACGGCATCTACGAATACCGCACCACGCTCATTCCCGTGGGCAATTACGAAGCAAAAGTAGCCCTCAACCAAAGCTGGGCAGAAAATTACGGCGACGAAGGCGCACCCGGCGGCAGCAATATCGCCTTTGTCGTCACCAAAGACAATGCAGAAGTCCTGTTTAGCTGGGACTCGGAGAGTAAGATTATGACCATCTTGGCCGAAGGTGCCCCCAAGGGCAACCTGGGCGAAGCGACAGCGTATTGGCTCGCCCCTGACCTCATCGCTACCAAATTAGAAGCCGAAGC
>JACSSI010000026.1 GCA_014879345.1 Anaerolineae bacterium
CACTCACCAGGAAATGGCGTCGTGAAATTCGGCTGGGAAGGCTCCTTCACTGTGGACGGAAAAGTTGTAGCGTTGCAGGAATATCCTCGCTATGACAATCCTTACGTCACAGCAAAGTTTGAGCCAAATGAAATTTATGTACACGCACATGGCAAAGAATTGTACCTGAACTGGGAAACTGGCGACCGCCGAACCTGATACCGGGAAACAACATGACAAGCGAACTCAACGAAAGCGGGTTGACCCTGCTGCAAAAAATCCAGTTTTATATCGGTAACGGCGGCAGAAATATCATCAGCGGGTTGGTGAATGTCGCGTTTGTCAAATATTACACAGATTACATCGGGCTGGATCCTAAATGGATGGGGTACGTCTACATTTTCTTCACCGTTTGGGCAGCCCTCAATGATCCGATATTTGGGTTATGGGCAGATAAACGCCCCTTTAAAAAAGGGTTCGGTAAATATCGTCCCATATTCATCGGTTCGCTCCCGTTTTTAGTTGCAATTACCATCGCGTTTCCCTGGGCAAACCCAAGTTGGTCTCAATTAGGGATTTCTATTTATCTTTTTGCAGCACTCACCCTGTGGGAGACTGCCTCGACGCTAATTGGACTATCTTATGGCGCCATAGCCACCAACATGTTCCTCACCACCGCTGAACGGGCTGAAGTGGAGGTGATCGATAATTATCTCGGCGTCCTATCCATCTTTGGAAACACAATCCCGATCATGATCCTAAGCATGGATGTCAGCAATCAGACCATGCGGATTTTCTTTGGTATTGTCACGATTATTGCTGGTTTGATCATCGCAATCTCTATTCCTGTTATGCGAGAGAGCGAAGAGTTCTACAAACATGATCAAATAGGAAATATGACTTTCAAAGATTTCTTGGGTGAGATGATTAATTTGTTAAGTGAAAAAGCCTTCCTGTTTTTTTTCCTTACATTTTTGTTGTTCCAAAGAGTAGCCTCCAATTATCTTTTGGGGCTTTCATATTTCTATGACAATGTTGTTCTCTCTAAGGGCGTTTGGACGGGTCTGCCAGATATCTTGATCGGCATCATGGGGTTGATGATATTTCCCCTTGCCGCAAAATGGATCCGGAAATACGGCACCAAGTTGGTTGTATCCCGGATGATCGTCGTATCAATTGTGGGATATGTTCTTCTTGCATTCGTTCCCGCTACTGAGGGCGACGCATTAAATATGTTCTCCATTTTTGGATTTGAAGTTCCCGGAGAGAAAAGTTACTGGCTGGCCACCCTTTCTTATTTTGTGGTTTATTTTGGCTTTTGCGCGATATACACGGCCAACGGCCCCATCAAGAAGCGTCTCATTGATTATTTGGAAATCCAAACAGGTAAACGTCGCCCGGGAATGATCGGCGGGGCATTGGGTGTTTTGATGACGCCTGGAACTGCGATTTACGTTTTCCTCTATACACAGATCATCTCGGCTTTTGGTTATGATGGGGCAAGCAAGATTCAAAGTGCATCATCACAGCTTGGCATACGTTTAGCAACGGGATTGCTACCGGCCGCAATGATTGTATTGGGCTTGTACTTCTTCTCTAAATATCCGATAGATAAAGAGACAGAGGATTGGGTAGAGGCCGAAATGTTGAAGAAACACCGGTCTGGTGAGACCAAAATCGAAGATGAACCACAACCACAAACCAGTTAAAGATGAAGCGTGATATTCTCCTGAAATAGTAAACGCCCAGAAAAGCGTGTACACTACCAAAATCGGGAGAGTTAGAGATATGAAATCTATGAGGCGTGCATTCAAGCGTATAGGCCATTTTCTCAGAAAGCTGTTCACCAATCCTATAGTATGGCTCATTATTGTCTTGTTTTTTATTGGATGGTTCATCATTAGCAGTGTCACACCCACTGTGACCAGTGTGCCTATCATTCCCAGCGAAACGGCCGTTATCACCATATTAGGAGATCATTTTGGAGACAGCCAGGGTAATGGTGAACTCCTGCTGCTCGCCAACAACACCTCTCAGGCACTGCCTGTTCAATCCTGGCAGCATGATCGCATAACGGCCGTTCTCCCCGACCAAATCAGTGAAGGCACCATACAGGTTGTTCGCCACATCCTGCTGCCAATCCGCAGTGAACAAGCATCGTTTGTTGTGCAAAGCGCTGGGCTGCCTTCCCAACCTTACAACTATACGAATTCCGTACAGCCAGATGCCCCCTGGCCTACGTTTAGAAGAGATGTGCAGAATAACGGCCGTTCCCCGCTGCCTGCCCTCTACCACAACGACAAACCCTGGTTCTTCCAAACAGGTAAGGGCATCTTTTCCACACCAGTTATTGACGAAACAGGCATCATTTACATCGGTTCTGCCGACCACAACTTTTACGCCCTCAACCCCGATGGCAGTGAAAAATGGCACTTTGAGACCGAAGAAATCATCGACTCCGCAGCCGCCCTGCCCCGTCCCGATGCAGCAGGATTACGCTCCATCTACGTGCCATCCGGCGATGGCAATCTCTACCACCTCAACCGTGAAACCGGCGAACCCATCTGGATTTTTACAGCGCCCAATGAAAGCTACAACTCCTGGTTTGAGGGCAACGTGCAAATTGGGCACAACGATACGTTATACGCCGGTAATACGAATTTCGACTATTACGCGGTGGCGCCAGACGGCACGCTCAAATGGACTTTCCCCACATTTTCCAACGCCTGGTCGATAGGCGGCATCGCCGACGATGGCACCATTTACTGGGGGTCAAATGACACCTATGTCTATGCAGTTGATCCGGCCGGGCAGGAAAAATGGAACAAGCGCACGCTTGGTTTCATCGCCGCCAGCGCGGCCATCGGTTCTGACGGCACGGTCTATATCGGCTCTTTTGACAGTTATTTCTATGCGCTGGATCCCACAAACGGGCAAACAAAATGGAAATTCAAAACCAACGACCACATCTACAGTTCAGCCGCCCTTAGTCTGGATCAATCCGGCAGCACAGATGCCATTTTCTTTGGCTCAACGGATGGCATGTTATACGCACTCAGACCCAACGGCGAACTGCTTTGGGCCTACGACGCGGGTGATCCCATCCGTTCTTCACCGGTGTTGGGACGAACTCCGGATGGAGGGGATGAGATTGTCTATTTTGGGGCGGGAAACGGCCGTTTATATGCCCTGAATGCTGCCGATGGCACTCGCCGCTGGTCGTTCAATACCACTAGTGATGATCCTGAACTGCACGACCGCAACGACCTGAATGCTTCACCCGCGCTGGGGGAAACGGGCATCGTGATAGCCGGTGAACATGGTCAAATCTGGTATGTGCCTTATGATTACTGCCTGCACAACCAGGACGACCGCTGCGAAACCTCACCCCACACCGACTTGCCCACTGATGTGGCAGGTCTCTTCTATGTCACGCCAGGGGGCAATACCCTGCCCGCCTTTCCCGAGACACTGCCCACCGCCGCCATGATCACGTTGCAGCTTATCGTCCGCGAAAATGGTGAAACGGTAGATGCCTTCGTCTGCAACAATCCCATCTACTGCCCTGATGATGCGCTAACCATTCGCCTTGAGCCGCCCACGCCCTTCACCTGGGAAAAATCTGCCGACGGCCGTTATCTCTATATTCGTCCCGACGGTTTTCTGACACCCGATACCCAGTACCAACTCAGCGTAGACGGGGCTTACTACACAGGCGGCGCATCAATCGGCAACTTGCAGCTAGGCGGCAGCCAAACTGGCACCTTTAGCGACAACTTTACCTTCCGCACAGAAACGCCTGACCTGTCGCAGCCGCCGCTCACAGTCGGCGCAGATGCTGTTACCGCCTTTGAATGGACACGGTTAGCGGTTCCCATCCCACCCATGTTGCCCAGTCTCAACCAGATTGGCTTTGATTACATGGACTGGATCATGGGCGTCGTAGACATCAGTGATCCGGACGCCACTGGACAAGGCCAGTTCATCCTCTGGGTCATCGGCGCCAAACGGGACGAAGCGGGCAATCTTGTTGCCGACCCGGAATCAGACTTTATGCTGCCGCTTAACGGCCGTTATCAAGGTAATGCAGTCATCCTGGAAAACAAAAACATCGTCATGCCTGTCACCGGCATCCCTATTCCCTTTAACCTGATGGAAATGCGGGCGACATTAGGCGCAGACCTGACAGCGGAGCCAGGAGCCGCCCTCTATGCCAATACGGAAGCGCTCTCGATTCCTACCTTTGGCCCTTATCTTGTCGTTGGCGGGTTGGCAAATAATGTCTATGAAAAGCTACTGGTTTCGGGTACCTTTGTGACGCGCCCCTACCCGGATGCTGGTATTGCCAACTCCCAGCCTGACGGGGTGACACTTGCAGATGTAACGTATATCGCGCCCACTGAGAATGAGGCTGGTTTGGTAACGGCCGTTTTGACCACTTCCGCCAATTTTCCCTGGCAAGCACCCAGGTTAGCCATCTTACTGGTCGATACCGACACCAATACACCGGTCTATTTGAACTACCTGGAAGGCACGACAACGGAAATCACCAGTGACAACACAACAGCCACCATCACCCTCACAATCCCTGAAAATGTGGCATTACCAACAAACATGGAAGCTGTCATAATGGTGGATGTATTCCCACTTTCACGAAAACCATTAACGAAATAATCCCTGAGGCAAACAACATGAAAAAAGCCTGGCCTTTTAGTTTCTTCTTTGTATTTTTTGCGGCGATTGCTTCCTTCTCGCCTTACATGGTGCCTTATTTTCAATCGTTGGATTTTAATGGCTCACAAATTGGTCTATTAACGGCCGTTCCCCCATTAATTATCCTTTTTATGGCCCCTTTCTGGACAAAACTAGCCGATAGCACCAACCGCCACAAGCTCATCATGGGCATTTCATTATTAATTAGCGCTGGCGGTCTGATACTTTTTACCCAAGCCACCACATTCCTGGCAGTTTTAGCCGTCGCGATTCTCTTCAATATATTTTCGGCGCCGATTTTATCCTTCGCAAACAGTGCGGCCGTGTTCATGCTGGGTACAAAAAAAGAGCTTTTCGGCCGTTTGCGCCTGGGCGGCACAATTGGATTTGGCATTACAGCTTTCATAGTCGGTGTTTTAGTAGAAGACAACGGAATAAAACTGGCTTTTTGGATAGCCTCCGGCCTGTTATTCACAGGCTTCTTGATTAGCCTCCAACTCCTCTATCGCAACGAAGATAGCAAAGACACAGATGATGCTAAAGCTGAAAACCAGGTTGAAAACCAGAGCATAGGCAGCCTTCTTAAAAACCCGCGTTGGCTTCTTTTCCTCACTATCGCATTTACAGGTGGGGTGGCACTCACAGCCGCTAACAACTATTTTTTCCCCTTCATGAAAGAAATCGGTGCCAGCCAGACAACCATGGGCTTGACGCTCAGTATCGGCACAATTGTGGAGATTCCCGTTCTGTTATTTTCCAATCTCTTCATCAGACGTTTTAAAGCCTATGGTGTCCTGGTTTTTTCAACGTTCATGACAGGGCTGCGCTTTATTCTGTTTGCATTGGCGGGCGATCCGGCAGCAGTCATGGTCATTCAAATTCTGAATGGGTTTACGTTCCCGCTATTATCGGTTGCCGGTGTCGCCTACGCTGACGAGAATGCGCCAGAAGCACTGCGTTCAACCGCCCAGGGGCTGTTTAATGCTGCCCTGATGGGCGTTGGGGCGGCTGTGGGGGGTCTCGTCAGTGGCTTGTTATTAGAGAAAATGGGAGCACAAGGTCTATACATGACCGTTGGCGCAGCCATCTTGCTGATTTTAGCCATTGTGATGGCTGTACACAGCCGTTTAGCACCTGAACCAGAGGTAGTATACTAACAGTTAAAAGAAGGAGTTCGGCTGAACTCACGCCGAAACCATGATCAATGAAAACCTGGGAGCGCGGTCTGCTAGACCGCAAAAGGCGGACAAGCAAACCGCGCTCCCAATTATGAAGGAGTGAGAAATGTTTATTGTCCACGTATTTGTGAAAGTGAAAGCAGATCAAATCGAAGCCTTCAAACAAGCTTCCCTCGAAAATGCCCGCAACAGCATTCAAGAACCTGGAGTCGCTCGATTTGATGTCGTCCAACAACAAGATGACCCTACCCAATTTGTATTGGTTGAGGTGTATCGCACGCTAGCTGACTCAGCCAAACACAAAGATACAGCCCACTATGCCGCCTGGCGTGATGCTGTTGCCGATATGATGGCGGAACCACGTTACAGCATCAAGTATGACAATATCTTCCCTGATGAAAATGGCTGGGATTCTGCGCGATGAAATTTGAGTTCGCTACAGCAAATCAAATTGTTTTTGGTGCCGGAACGAGCCAGCAGCTAGCTACTTATGCCCAAAACTTTGGCAAACGGCCGTTACTGGTCACAGGCAGAAACAACAGCCGTGCTCAATTTGCGGTTCAGCAGCTACACACCAACGGCTTCACCGTCACGCCATTTACCATTGCCAACGAACCGTCAACCGACATCATCCTGGATGGTGTGACGCTTGCTCGTGATCACGCTTGCGATTTTGTGATTGGCATAGGTGGCGGTAGTGTCATTGATGGTGCCAAAGCAATTGCCGCGTTGTTAACCAATCCCGGGGCGCCTCTCGATTACCTCGAAGTGGTAGGCAAAGGGCTGCCGCTGCTAAATGCCCCACTGCCCATGATAGCCCTGCCGACAACGGCCGGTACAGGTGCAGAAGTGACCCGTAATGCAGTCCTCACGGTTCCTGAACTTAACGTGAAGGTAAGTTTGCGCAGCAGGCTAATGCTGCCAGACATAGCCATTGTGGATCCCGAACTCACTTATTCCATGCCGCCGTCGGTAACGGCCGTTACCGGTCTGGATGCCCTCACGCAAGTGATAGAACCATACGTCACACAAGCGGCTAATCCCTTAACCGATGCGCTGTGCCGGGAGGGAATCCAACGAGCCGGACAGTCGTTGCGCCGCGCCTATGAAAACGGCAGCGACCACGACGCCCGCAGCGATATGGCGCTGGCTAGTTTATTCGGCGGACTAGCACTCGCCAACGCCAAACTAGGGGCTGTTCACGGATTTGCTGGGGTACTCGGTGGCATGTTCTCTGCCCCTCATGGCGCAGTTTGTGCGCGGCTTTTATCCTATACAACAGAAACCAATATAAAAGCCCTGCAATCCCGACAGCCTGATAACCCCGCTCTGCAACGGTACACTGAAATTGCCCGCATCTTGACTGGCAATCCGGCGGCAACAGCCCAGGACGGCGTTTATTGGATACAATCTTTGTGTGCAGACTTGCACATTCCAGGATTATCCACGTATGGCCTGGCAACAAACGATATTCCGACGGTCGTCAACAAATCCAAAAACGCAAGCAGTATGAAAGGCAATCCTATTCCACTCAGCGAAACAGAACTCACTCATATTTTGCAGCAAGCATTTTAAACAGTGGAGAAAATTCGGGTAAGATTTTTTAGTTGTTCTGGCTGAAGAAACGGCCGTTTTTTAGCACTGGGATACTCACCCGCCAGGAAACGGCCGTTTCCTGGCGGGTGCAAAGTCTACCTGTTACAGAAATCTTAGCGCCCCATGACTCTAGCCAGCGTCTCACAAGCCGGACAGCCGCCATTTTTACGAATCATAGCATAGCCAGCCTGCGGATCACTTCCCCAATAATCAAAATCAACATTGAAGACAATAATCATTCGCACCTTTCCTGTATTGGCAGCCACACTCACTGCCTCAGCCAGCCAGGCAGCGTGCTCTTCCACAGATGTGTCGGAAGCCCAGGCAAAACGCTCTGGCACACCGCCATAATCATCACCCGATAAATAGCCCAACTCTGTAAAACAAACCGGCTTACCCAACTGTGCATAGACATTCAAAGTAGGCAGCAAATACCAACTGTAATGGGCGCTCCCCGTTGGATGACCCGTGCTTGACGATGGCGAACTGGCACCAGCGTTGTAATGTGCGCCAATGCAATCGGCGTAATTACCGCCTCCGGCCGCCAGCACACCAGCCATGTAGCGATTATCAGCCCAGGCATTTGTGCCATTATCAAAACCCGTAGGGGCCGGTGCGCCGCTGATGACCATAACATTGGGGTTGGCAGATTTGATGGCATTGTAGGCAGGCGCGAGCATATTGTTTACATAACTAGCCGGATCGATTTGCCCCGCCGGCCATTCAAAGTCGATATTCATTTCATTCCAAACTTCAATGGCATCTGGCCCCAAGGCCGCCACACCACCCAGGAATTGCACATACTTTTCAAAGTCAATGCTCTCTGGATAGGTATTTGCGCCAGGAATACTTAACAGTACCTTGAAACCTGCTGCATGGGCATTATTGATCCGCCCAGCCAGGTCGTTAGGATTACTGCCGGAACCCCACTTGTGCTGGAATTTAACCCAGTTCATACCAGATGCAGCCATCAAGGGTGGATTGCTGAATGAGTGCGTTTGTCCGCCTAATTCAAAACCGCCTGCCGCTACTGGCGGCGCAGAAACGGGAGATGGCGGCCCCGATGAAGGGGCAGGAGCGGGGTTGGCGGGGCCACTAGCCACAGTGCTGCTCGGCGCAGAGACAATAACTTCGGTCACATCTGCGAGGGTGGCAATGTCAAACGCCGGATCGATGGCGATCAAAGGTGTTGCCATCCAGCCTGTTTGTTCCCCGGCACTATTTTCAAATACAATCTGAAGCCAGTAGCCATATTTATCTCGGCCAATGACCTCAACTTCGGTATCTTTGAGAATGGGCGCCGGGAATTTATCATAATTTTCGCCAGGGCCGACACGCACAAAAGCATTTTTCTTGATTATGCCCGGCATTGTTATGCGTTCTGCTGCCACATCTTCCTCAGTGTCGGCTACGGTAACAGGCAGTGTACCCAGAGGTGTGGTCGTTTCCCCAGATACAAAATCGACCTGGAGCGTAAACTCGCCGGGTTCTGCTGCGCCTGCCCACGTAAAAGCAGCTTCTGTGGTGTTTTCTGAAGCAATGACGTCGCCTTCCTCATCTAAAACAGTCCAGACGAAAACAGGAGCATCTGCCTGCGCAGAATCTGACAACTGGACGGGTGAGGTAAAGGCAATGCCTTGTAGATTGTGTTTAACGGCCGTTTCCACTCTAGCCGCAACAGTAGCCGGATGCGCTAACCACACTTCATCCTCTTCTACTGTGTAATAATAGGCAGCATTGGCCTCATCCCATTGAATGGGGGAAATCTCACCGGAAAGAACCGCTTCAATCGCTGTTTCCGGCTCAACCGCTGCTGAATCCGCATCAACCTCTACCTCACCAAAATGCGTAACCAGTTCTTCGGCTGTCAACGGTGTCCAGGTATCCCCAGAACCGATAACGGCACTGGTAGGAATGAGCGCCACCAGTTTGCGCCGGTCTATGTTGTCTGTCGCCCAGGCCAGCAGGTGATCCACTGCTCCCTCTTCTTGATACGCTTCAGGAGCAAGCGGCAGTTGCAGGTAAAGGCTGTCTGCGCTGTTTGCCAATGCGGCCCAGTCATAACCAGCCAGATCGCTGGCCGTATCTGTATCTTGAGGCGCAGGTAAAGTAAGGATTAGATTTTTGTCTTGTGTCGCCAATGCAGCGGAAAGGGCTTGCACAAATGTGGTGAATGCCTTTTTGTGGGTGGCATTTAAGCCTTGCACGTTAAGATTGAGGCCCGCATACGGTTCAATTATTTCCAGAACTGCTTCCAGAAGGTCAGCTTGCGCCGCCTCATCAGCCAAAACGGCCGTTACCGCATCCACTTCTATTTCCTCACCCACGTTGGTCAGTTGCAGGTAGGGTTTCGCCACACCAGCCGGACTATCGGCAAGCTCGCCTGCCAGTTCCCCATCCGCGCCAATATAGACGGTGTTGACGATGGTCTCTGAAAGCTGCGTCGGCTCAGTTTCTGCTTGCACGAGGGCAACAGCCTGGAACAAGGGGTGTTCGGCAGAATGGCGCTGCTGGGTGGCCGCATCATATTTTGACGGGATAAACGTCCAGGATGCACCATCCCAACCCACCATATCGAGCAGGGTCACATCTGCATCCACCGGGGTATTGATGGCGACTTGGCCGGAAACGGCCGTTTCGTCACTATCAAGCGCATACACAGCACTCACCAGCTTGAGGTCTGCCGGAGGCGGCTCAATAGCGGCAGCGGCCAGGTCTGCCTCCGCCAATGGCGTGACATTTACAGCAACTTGACTGCTGACGGTAATTTCCCCTGCAATTTCTGGCATGGCAGGTGTTTCAGGAGCGACTGTTTCTTGGGGGGAAACGGCCGTTTCAGTGACAACGGCTTCTGTATCAGCCAGTTCATCATCAGTGCTTGGTTTCTCCCCACAGCCCGCCATAACCAGCAGCATGAAACCTATAACAAAAACAGCAATGAGGAAACGTTTAGTATTCTGGATAGTATTATTTGAATTTACGACCTGCTTTTCTGCCACAATCATCTACCTCCACGACCTTTATATCTGTTTACACTTTTTTAAACGCCTTTCGGCAGTCTACCTCGGCATCTCCCACAATGGGTAAAAAACCTGACGCCGAAATTGATTCACTACCGGTATGCATAGCAGGCAAATTCTAACACAGGCTTCGTAAAACCAGAAAGAAGGCTTGCCAGATACGCGAATTACATGCGCTGATTTTGGCTCAGATTGATGACGCATACAGCAATTTTCAATGAGAAGCCTGGGCGTAGGGGTGGGACAAGCGGATCATGTTTTTGCCAATCACAAATGACGCTTCTCCTGCCTGTCTCACCCATCATTTCTACCATAAAACATCGCAAAATTGAGAATTGATGTTACCATATCCTCAAGCTGGCTGGATTGGTTCCAACCAGATTAAACAGTATCGCCGTGTCTTCTCTTGAAATTATAAATTAGCCGCACGCTGTCTTGGCTATTTGAGCCTTGCTGGCGCTCTTATTGGGTTACGTTGAAATATCAACACAACCTGGATGAGGGAAACGGCCGTTTACCCAGTTAAAACAAAACAAGGGGGCAAATCATGACCAATATTTACCATCCCAATGGACAAGTAGCCTGGACAGGCAGCATGGCCTACCACATCAACGGCAATCAAGCCTGGACGACACAAGGTTTCGCTTACCACGATAACCAGCAAATCGCCTGGACTGGTTCAGACGCCTATTATGCAAACGGGTTTCCCGCATGGCATAACAATCATAGTTTTGACTCAAAAGGAAACTTTTTGGAAACCAACTCGAGAGCCTGGAAAGTTGATCTGGGTTCCGGATTCCACATTATGGTCAGCAGCACTGGTGCAGAATTGTTTTTCAAAGGCAAAAAGTTAGCGTCCGCTAAATGACTCTTGTCATATCACAATTTAGCAGCCAACGATGTGGGGAAAACGGCCGTTCCCCGCTCAACCCCAAATCATCAACCAAAGTCATCAAGCCTGCGTAGGTGAACCATCGTTTCCCAATCAGCCCAATTCGACTAAAATACACGCCATGCTCACACCAAAACGTGCCCGTTGGCTTTCTCTCATCTTTCTAATCGTCACGCTTTTAGCCTTACTTGGTCTCGGCGTATGCCAAAACCGTCAGGATTTTCTGACACGCGGTATCCCAACTGAACTGCCCGGCCCCATCGCCCATGCTGGCACACAGGTGGGTCTTAACGTTTACCTTAACCAGTATGACGATGCTGAACTGGCCGAGAACCTTGCTCAAATCGCAGAGCTGGGCATCCAGCACATTAAGCAACCTTTCTATTTCAGCGATAATTTTGATTGGGAAGAGGCAGACAGGGTGATAACGGCCGTTTCCAACGCCAATCTCACCCTCACCCCTCTGCTCGACGGCAACCCCGCCGACCACTTCGCCCCGCCTGCCAACCCTAATGACTACGCGCAATGGGCAGGAGAGTTTGCCCGGCGCTACGGCGACCAAATTCAGACCTACATCATCTGGGACGAACCTAATCTGACAACCCACTGGGGCAATCAACCCGTCAACCCTGCCGAGTACGCCGCCCTGCTCACCGCCGCCAGCGCCGCCATCCGCCAAGCCGACGCCGACGCCGTCATCGTCGCTGCGCCGCTGGCGCCCAACGAAGAAACCGGCCCCCAAAACCTCGCCGACCACCTCTATTTGCAGCAGCTTTACGAAGAAGGCGCGGACGCAGCCTTTGACGTAGCCGCAGGCAAGCCGTATGGCTTCCACACCGGCCCCGATGACCGCACCACCGCCCATGACACTCTCAATTTCAGCCGCCTCATCCTGATACGCGAGGTGATGACCCGCAATGGCGACGGGGACAAGGCGCTGTGGGCGGGCAACTGGGGCTGGAACAGTCTGCCCACGGGCTGGACGGGCGACCCGTCCGTCTGGGGGCAAACCAGCGCCCAAGAGCAGGCAGATTGGACAATCGCCGCCCTCGACCGAGCCAGTAAGGAGTGGCCCTGGGCAGGCGTGTTTTTCCTGGAAAACTGGGAGCCAGATGCGCCGGAAGATGACGCGCATTGGGGGTTTAGTTTAAAAAGATTAATGATTGAAGATTTAAAGATTAAAGAGTCATTTGCCGCCCTTCCAGCCTCAATCTTCAATCTTCAATCTTCCATCACCTATCCAGGTTTTCATCTCGCCTCCCCTGATGATCCGGCGCAGGTTTTTGAAGGCGGGTGGCGTTTTTCGCCGGAGTTTGGCGCGGATATTAGTGAAACGGCCGAGGGTGAAGCGCCGGATACTGTTACATTTACGTTTTGGGGGACGGAGGCGGGGCTGCGCGTGCGTCGCGCTAATTTCCGGGCGCGGCTGAATATCACGGTCGATGGGCAGCCGGCCAACGCACTGCCGCAGGATGAAAACGGCGCAGTTCTCATTCTCACGGCCGCTGACCCGAATGAGGATTATCTGACGCTTGAGACGGTTGCCACCAACCTGGAGCCTGGCATGCACACGATGGAGATTGTGGCGAACCGGGGCTGGGACCAATGGGCGCTGAATGGCTTTTCGGTGTGCTATGCGCCGCCATCTCCGGTCTGGTTGATGCGCATTTTGGCGGGAACGGCCGTTTTCTCATTCCTCCTCGCCATTTATTGTGCCACACGGGCGCAGTGGGGCTATTGGCTGCGCGAGAAGACTCGTTGGTATGCGGGGTTGAGCAGCAAGGTGCAGGTGGGGATAACGGCCGTTACTGCTGCCATCGTCGCCCTGACCGGCTGGCTCACCTGGGGGGCAGAAGCGGCTGGCATGTACCGGCGGCTGGGTGACGGGGCGCAGCTTGCCCTGACGGCTGGCGCGGCGGCCGTTTTCTACGTCGCCCCCAGTTTTTACCTCTACATTGCCGCCCTGCTCGTCCTGTTCCTGCTCATCTACTTCCGGCCCGCCTGGGGCGTGGCGCTCATCGCTTTCTGTATTCCGTTCTACGTGCCGCCGCTGCCCAAAGCAATCTTCCAATTCCGCTTCTCGCCTGTGGAAATCTTCACGCTGGTGACACTGGGAGCGTGGACGCTGCGCTCGATTACCGATTGGCGATTTAGGATTGACGATTCTCGATTGACGATTGGCGATTCAAAAGAAATCTCACGCGGAGACGCGGAGACGCAGAGCAGGTTTAAAAAATCTGCGAAATCTGCGAAATCTGTGGATTATTCAGTTTTAGCGTTAGTTCTGGTGGCAACCGTCTCCCTGTTTTTCACGGAACGGCTAGGCGTGGCGACGAATGAGTGGCGCATGGTCATTGTGGAGCCAGCGCTGTTTTATCTGCTGCTGCGTGGCGTGAAGTTGCAGGACAGGGAGATGTGGGGTGTACTGGATGCGTTTGTGTTGAGTGGTCTTGTCCTGGCGCTCATTGGGTTGTGGCAATATGCCTTTGATCCAGACAGTCTCATCACGGCGGAAGGCGGTTTGATGCGGGTGCGCTCTATTTTTGGCTCACCCAATAATCTGGCTCTCTACCTGGGGCGGATTCTGCCTTTGCTGGCGGCGATGCTGCTTCTGGGCAAGGAAAATGGCACACGACGCTGGCTCTACAGCCTGTTCCTGCTGCCGATGGGTGTGGTGGTGCTGCTGAGTTTTAGCAAAGGGGCGTTGATTTTGGGCTTACCCGCCGCGTTTCTCTATATTTTTTGGCGCTGGCAGCAGGCAAACGGCCGTTCTACCTGGCCCTGGCTGATCTTGTTTGGGGTGCTGGGTGTGGTCGCGTTTGCTGCTGTGCTGCAAATTCCAGCCATCGCCGGACGGCTTGATCCACGCAGCCAGACGGGATTTTTCCGCCTCAACTTGTGGCAGGCCAGCCTCAACATGGTCAAAGCCCATCCCTGGTTTGGCGTTGGTCTGGATAATTTTCTTTACGCCTATCGCGGACGCTACATTTTAGACGCGGCGTGGCAGGAACCCAATCTTAACCATCCGCACAATATTTTCCTCGATTTCAGCACGCGGTTGGGCATTTTTGGTCTGCTCACCGGGTTCTGGCTGTTTGGGGAAGCCGGGAGACGGTTATGGCGCAAGGCGGCTGGGGTAACGGCCGTTTGGCAGCCCATTCTCGTCGGTTTTGGCGGGGCGTTAGTCGCCATCCTGTTTCATGGACTGGTTGATCACAGTTTCTTTCTTGTCGATTTGGCGTATGGGTTTATGCTGATATTGGGAACGGCCGTTTGGTTAGAAAAGAAAACAGAGTGATAGTTCGAAAGTTTGCAATTTTATAATGAACAGACACACTTATGTGCCAATCACGTAACTTTGACAAAACGGCCGTGTTTTTCATTACGGTTCTATCAAGATCGTGGTAGAATTGCCAAATTCAATTTGACATCTAAAATACTGCCTCTAAAATTCGGCAGTTAAATAAAGATTATCCTGAAGGAGAAAATTAATGAGTGACACTAACGATACACAAGAGCGTGTAACTACCATCATTGTGGATTTATTGGGAGTAGAAGAAGAACAGGTTGTACCCGCAGCCCGTTTTCGTGAAGATTTGGAAGCAGATTCCCTGGATCTCGTCGAGCTGATTATGGCCTTTGAAGAAGAATTTGATGGCGAAATTTCCGACGAAGAAGCACAGAAAATTACGACCGTTGGTGAAGCTGTTACGTACATCAACGAACGTATGCGTTCCTAATTACACACGCACGCACCAAACCATAAAACTGAAAAGCGCTCAAAGGATAGCACGGTATCCTTTGAGCGCTTTTCGGTTTAGGGCTTTGTCATAACGGCCGTTTTCATGGAAACGGCCGTTATAACCAAACAGCCCGCCGTATACAAAATCAATCCCCAGCCCACACCAACTGGCACACCCAATACCCCGCTCACATACGGGCGCACCTGCGACAGGTAATACCACAATGGCAGCGCCGCCCCAACAAGACCCAAAACCGACAGCAGCACCCAGGGCAGCCATGCCCATTTTGTCACCAGCTTTTTGCCAAACAAGGCCGCCAGCACAACCGTCAAGCCGACCAGCCCGATCAACGCCACCCGCAGCAGATATTGACTGCGATAATTGCCGACCACATCTTCAAACGCGGGAAAAGCGAGCAAACTTACCAACAGCGCCAGCCCGCGCATCATCCATGTCTGCCAACGGCCGTTTTCCCAGCCCATCGTCAGCACGGCCAGCATCAGCCCCAGAATAATCGGCGGCAAATAAAAGAGATCACGAATAGCGCCGACGCCCAAAAACTTAATCCACTCGCCCAGTTCCAAGCCGAGGAATTGCAAGCCCGCCGCCGGTCCTGGCAGCCATACCGAGAGATACCCGATGAAAAC
>JACSSI010000740.1 GCA_014879345.1 Anaerolineae bacterium
GAATACGAAGTTGTTGACGGTGATAGGCGCTTCTTCGGGGAAGAGGCGCAGACGCATCTGGCCGTTTTCCGTGGTGATGATGGCGTCGTAGGTTGCGAACTCGTTGATGACGGTGGGAGGCGGTGTATTGTAGATGTTGGCGCGGTTAGCGGGGGGCAGGGCGGATAACGGCCGTTCCCCACTCAAACTCTCCGGCGCAACCGTTTCCGGCGTTAATTCTGGCAGTGGCTCAATCGGTTCACCCGTTAGCTGCTGCACATAAACTTGTAACTGCTGCACAGTTTCCGGGGGCGCTTTGAGCATGGCATCCTGGGCATATTTTACAGCCAGATCGATGTCTCCCTGGGCTTGATAAACGGTGGCAATGAGATAATCAAGATTCCACTCCGGCACTAATTCTCCCTGGTCTTCCTGGCGCACAGCTTCATACTCAAGGATGGCTTCCTCATAACGGCCGATTTCCTGTTTTAACTGGCCTACGCGCAGCATGGCTCGGGGATTGCCTCGGCTCACGGCCAGCCCCGTTTCTAAATCAGCAATGGCTTCATCATAGGCGGCCTGGCGTTCTGCTTCTGGCAGGTTGTCGGCGCAAAGAATCTGGGTATCGGCGCGGCCAAAATAGATTTCGTCGAAGTAGGGATCAATCCCAATCGTCTCATCGTAAACGGCCATCGCGCCTTCACAATCATCTTTTAAACCGAGAACCAGGCGAGCATATTCATTGCGAAGGATCGAGTTTTGGGGACTGAGCAGGATCGCCTCTTGATAATAATTTTCAGCATCAGCCAGATGCATTGCCCGGTCTTGTTCATCGTTGGTCAACTCCACCCAACGGGTGTTGAGCCTGGCCAGATTGGCGGTGTGGTCTGTGTTGAGCGGATTGATGGCTTGTGCTTCTAACAGCCGTACCTGCGCTTCTGACAGCAATGCATCCCGTTCAGCATCATCCTGGGCGAGGGCAGACCGCTCGAGGAAGGCACGACCTAAAAACAGGTAATAAAAGTCTTCGGCCGGTGTCATATCTATCGCTTTTTCGTAAATGGCGATGGCCGTATCCCACATGTTGGGGTCTCCTTGCCCGCCGGCTTGCTGGTCGAACGGTTTGGCTCGTTTGTAGATCATGTCGGCCTGGACGACGTTCATGTTGGAGGTGTTGATAAACAGGAATCCCAACAGGAACAGTGCCAGACTGGCAAAGCCAGCGATTGAGCCGCCCTCTTTGGCGCTGGCTCTCCCTCGTTGCGAAGCAGCAAAGGCGGCCAAAAAGATGAGGGTGAACACAAATACATAAAAAAGTGTCAGGAATGTAGCGGATTGGCTGGCTTCGTAGACACGATGTTCGAGCAGGTCTGTTTGGGTGACGATTTCTTTTCTGAGCGGCACAAACAGGCTGGCTTTGAGCAGCCCTGCCTGCACGTAGGTGTAGCTGATGCCAATGACAAGGGAGAGAAAGGCGATGGTTCCCGCTGGCAGGAGGGAGTTGTTCCAATCTGACTGCCACAACTGCCACAAGAGAATGAGTCCGACAACGGCCGTTCCCAATCCCAACCAGACACCGCCAGACACCAGCACCGGCACAGCCAGCAACACAGATGCCAGCGCCATAATGCCGCCCCACAAACGAGCGGCTGGCAACCTAAGCAAAAACCGTGCGCCCACATAGGCATACAACATCGCCAGCAGCAGCATCAATGATCGACCGAGCATCCAGGTGGCTCCAGCACCTGCCGGCTGTGGTAAAAACAGGCGCAGGCTAAAGCTGACCAGTGCCAGCAGGATGAATACGCCGCCAAACAATTGTCGTTTTTGGGCGGGCAAGGCGGTATCTTCAGCCACGACCAGTTCCCCGCTTTTTACCAATTCAGCAACCACAACCAGGGTTCCCAAACCCCAGGTTAGTATGATCATTAAAAAGATGAAGGGGGAATCGGCGTAATCATTGCCAGCGTTTACAAACAATGCCTGCTGAAATATTTCCATGGCTGGCAGTTCAGCGGCTGAGTTATACGTTACGCCAGGCGGTGGGGCGAAATTGACGAACGTAAAGCCGATGACACCCAGCATCAGGGCCAACATCATGCCAGACAAAAGGGCTGCTCCCCACGCTGTATTTTTTTCGCTAACTGGCTGTGCTGCACGTCGTTTTTTGCTGTGAGTTGGAGTGGAAACGGCCGTTTCCTGCACCAACGGCAGCACATAACCCACCACCAGCATCAACCCCACAAACACAAAGAAATAGAGACGGGTGACGGCAATAGCAATACCAAAGTGAATCTCAACGTAATGGGCCAACACCCCGGCTAACAGTCCAACCATCAACAAGCGGTTGGCGGAAAACGGATCCGCTTCCTCCTCTGGTACGGGCGAAAACAGGGCATAGTAAATGAGATACACCACCAAACCACCGATAGCGCCAAAGGGATAGGCCACCCCAATATACTCAGAGCCACGCCACAGTGAGAACAAAAGCGCCACCAGCACCCCCGTGCCAAACCACAGCCCTACCAGCAAGTTGCGCTCCCGTTTAGAACGCAGCACACCCAACCACTGGAAACCAAAATAAAAAACACTGATGTACAAAATCTGCCAGACAGCAAAGCCTAAAAAGCCAGTAATCACCAGGGCATCAAAGGTTTCATTATGAGAACGGTCGGGCGAGGCATTGCGGGCTTCCAGCGTTGCCAATTCTGGTGGATAGAAGCGGTTGTAAGCCACATACATCGACTCTGGGCCATAGCCGATAAACGACCGTAGCACATTCCAGGTATCACTTCCACCCTGCGGAAAATCTAGCGGCTCATGGGGCAGAACGAGTTTTAAAGCGCCTCCCCAAATTAAGGTTCGCACCCGACCCGTGCCGTCTTCCGCTTCCAAAATCTTGCCAAAACGGCCGATGTTGGGCAGTTCCCGCCACTCGTCCAAAGTTGAGATAATACCCCCGACAACAGGCACCTCTAAATAAG
>JACSSI010000741.1 GCA_014879345.1 Anaerolineae bacterium
TCGTGAATTACAGCAGCTTGAGCCAGTTTCTTTGGTTCAGGCGGCTACTGCGTAACATCAGTTATTAATACGTCAAACCGAACCCAAATGGGAACAGCGGGTTTTCTGAGTCGCAGGGCAGGTCTTCTTTTTGGTTGCGCACCGCTGCCATGGAGGAGGGCATTTCGACGGGCAGTTTGCCGGTTGGCTGATACGCGCCGAAGATGGCATCCAGGATGACTTCGTCTGTGACCATGAAGGTGGCGAATAATCCTTTGCTGGCCTCTGCTATTTCGGGGATAACGGCCGTTCTCTCCAGTTCAATATCCACGATGGTGGGCACAGTGCGCATAATCGTTAGCAGCCGCGACTTTTCTGGCTCTTTGAAGTCCAGGTCGCCCTGATGGAAGAAGCGTTCCAGGAAATCCTTGCTCTGCTTGGGGCCGTAGGGCGTTTTGAGGCGCAGAATGGCAAAATCCGCTTCTTCGGGCGTCTCTACGATGTCGCCGTAGAGAGCTGCCACTTCTGGGGCGACGTTTTCCAGGTAGAGCTTGGGGCGATTGGTCAGCGGTAGCACATTCTCGTCGTTTTTGAGCAGGACGACGCTTTTGCGCATGGCTTCGTTGCCAGCTTGGCGGAAGGTGGGTGTGCCAACTTTGTGCAGAACGGTTGCTTCATCGACGTAGGGGTTGTCAAACAGCCCCATCTGGAATTTGAGACGGAGAATGCGGGCGACCGACTCGTCGAGGCGAGCTTCACTAATTGCGCCCGCTTTTACCAGTTCAACGATGTGATGGGGGGTAAGCTGTCCGCCAAATTGATCGACACCCGCTTCAATTACTTTTTGATACCGTTCATTGACGGGTAGATCGTCAACGCCCCAAGCTCTGGCTTTCATGCTTGGCCCAACACCCATCATTTTTATATCTTCTACAATATTCCAATCAGTACAGATCACGCCATCGAAGCCGAATTTGTTGCGGAGCAAGTC
Source organism: Anaerolineae bacterium (assembly GCA_014879345.1). Classification (GTDB taxonomy): domain Bacteria; phylum Chloroflexota; class Anaerolineae; order Promineifilales; family Promineifilaceae. The sequence continues at coordinate 971 of JACSSI010000741.1, forward strand.
GGTGATGACCTCTTTGTTGAAGCCCATGGCTACGTCTTCGCTGGTTTGGCCGACGGGGATGCCGTAGTAGGGCATGACTTGGGTGACGTTGGCAGCGAAGGCGCCTTCAAACGGGATTAGATGGTAGTCGAAGTTGTCGCCGGGATACACTTGGTCGCGGCCGTAGCTGAAGTGGGCGTCCCATCCATCTGCTTGCGGGCCGCCGCCGGGGAAATGCTTGACCATACAGGAGACGCTTTCTGTGCCGAATTCTGCGCCCTGGAAGCCGCGAACGTAGGCGTTGATGAGGCGTTTTGACAGCTCTGCATCTTCGCCGAAGGTGTGGCCCATGCGTGCCCAGCGGGGTTCGGTGGCGAGGTCGGCCATGGGGTGCAGGGCGGTGCGGATGCCGACGGCGAGGTATTCTTGCCGGGCGATGTCGCCGAACTGCTCGACGAGTGCTTCATCGCGGGTGGCGGCTAAGCCAAGTTGGGTCGGCCATTTGGAGAAGTCGTCGGTTTGGATGCCTGCGCCGGGGTTGTAGCCCGCGACGTGGCGCGGATCGGTGCTGATGGTGACGGGGATGCCCAAGCGGGTGCCTTCGGCCATCTTTTGGATGGCGTTGTGCCATCGCGCCAGCGCTTCAGCCGACACGGATTGTACGATGTTGAAGTGGTTGATGTGGCGGTTGATGACCAGTTCTGAGGTGGCGGCGGATTGGATGAAGGTGGGCGTTTCGTGCAGGTCGCCGTTCTTTTTGCCGTCGATCATGGGCTGCATCATGAGACCGGCTTTTTCTTCGAGGGTCATTTGGCTCATGAGATCGACCACCCGTAGTTCGATGGGGCGGCGCGGATCTTCATAGGCATCTAAACGGCCGTTACCGTTCAAATCCCGAAACACCATGCCATCTACTTCCAGCAAAGGCGCATCTCCACTCAGCTTGCTCACGTTGCGCCGTGTACTGAGTTTGAATTTTAGCAGAATGCTTACTGCGATAGCTGCCAGGAGGCCAATGATGCTTAGTAGGACGATTAGAATTGATTTGAGAATTTTCATTTGAGTTTCCTTATTGGGACGGGTTGTAATAATTTTATCGGAGAAGCCTATCATATTCATCGTGATTGCCGATCCAAACCCAGATGTAGTCTTCGTCATTTTGAATGGCTAAGGCTCGGTGGCTTAATCCGACACGAACAGACCAAAATCGCCCCACTTTCTTGAAGTAGAGAGAGGGATGGTCTGGATTTTGTTTCAATAAATCGAAGTTTTTTCGGGCTAACTGTTGGATTTGCGGTGGCAGTTTGTCAAAGCGGCTCCAAAACTGTGGCGTGGTTCGATGCACCTAAAGCTCCTGCAATGTATTGTTTGATTTTGCTACCAAAGCTTCTTCAAATAGAAAATCAAGTTTACTGGATTCGGAATCTGCTTCGATTTGTTTATCCCACACTTCCCAATCTTTGTTGGCAAACCATTCGCGTAGGCGCACAAATTCTTTGTAGGGTAACGCTTCGATTTCTGATTGGAGGCGTTCCATTTGTATCATGGTAATAATCCTTTGCTCAAACTATTCAGAAAGAGTTGCCTATATTTTAGGATGAATTGAGTTATTGTGTCAAAGAGACTTGATTTGTCTTGGTTCCTGCGCTTTGCATGGGAAATACTTGACGCAGAGCGTCAGGGTGTTCATTCCACGCGGAGCGTGGAATGAGGTTAACAAATGCGCGGCAACTGCTCCCCAATCTGCATAGCAATCACGCGGGTTCCACCGATGCCAGTGCGGGCGGTGAGCATACCAGGGTGTTCCGCCACGACTTTGCCGATGATGGCGGCGTCTTGGCCTTTGGGATGCGCTTGTATCGCCGCCAGGACTGCCTCGGCAGACGCTTCCGGCACGATGGCGAGCAGTTTACCCTCGTTAGCCACAAAGATGGGATCCATGCCTAACAGTTCACACGCGGAAGAAACGGCCGTTTTCACCGGAATCTTGTTCTCATCCAAAGCAATGCCTAC
>JACSSI010000742.1 GCA_014879345.1 Anaerolineae bacterium
GTTTTGTGGGCGGCGGCTTGGCAGGGGCGGCCAAGGTCAAGAACACGATTATTGCCAATAATACGGGCGGCAATGAGTGGCATATTCAGCAAAACTGTACCGTGGTGGTGACGAATCAGGGGGGCAATATCCAGTATCCGCAAAAGACGACGGGGAATGGGAATGATTATGAATGTTTTGGCGCACAAACGGCCGTTAATCCACAGTTGATGGCGTTGGGCGATTATGGCGGCCCGACGGAAACGATGGCATTAGCGGTGAGCAGTCCGGCCGTAAATGACGGCATCAACAGCGGCTGCCCTACCACTGACCAACGTGGTTTTTTGCGTGGAGATGGGCAGTGTGATGTGGGCGCGTTTGAACTGAATGCCACGGCGGACCCGGTTATTCAACAGATTTCGCCCCCATTTGCCGGGTTGAATGAATCGTCATCGTCTAAGGTGTTGACGGTAACTGGCTATAACTTCTCGTCTGATTGTGTGGTGCGCTGGCAGGGTGGCAATTTAGCCACAACTTATGTGAGTCCCTATCGGTTAACGGCCGTTATTCCCACCGCCAACCTCCAAAATTTAGGCACATTTGCCATCACCGTCTACGATCCAGGTGAGAACGCTACCTCAAATGCCAAGACTTTCACCGTCGTCCCAGAGGTGAAGTGGGTTTATTTGCCAGCCATTCAAAAATAGTCGGATCGGTTAGGGTGATTGTGGTATAGTTCCAGCAAGAGGGACATTTCACCATGATTAACGCCATTCGCAGCACCTACCATGATGTTGATAAAGCAAGCCTTTGGACGATTATTACTGTTGTTGTTATAGGCTATGTGGTCACGTTTTTAGGCGCGTTTTCGTCTGATGGTTATCAGGGAACGGCCGTTGAGACAATTCTGAGTATTATTTTCGGCATCACCTATGTGCTATTCCTGATTTTTGATCAACTCTATTTTGAACGGTTTCCATCGGGGTGGGGAACGGCCGTTTACTTCATCATCCAGCTTTCCTTAATCTATGCCATTCATTGGCTGATCGGTCCAGGCGGTATCTGGCTGGTCTCATTACCGTTGGTGTCGCAGGCTGTGGAATATTTGACGGGTATCTGGCGCTGGCTTGTGTATGGAGCCATTTTGTTTGGTTTGATGATCCCCTTGATTTTTCGCTATGATCAGACGGAAGCAGCGCTCTATTTTGCGCTCAGCGTTTCACCAGCCATTTTGTTTGTGGTGGTATTTACCAATATGGGCATAAAAGAACGGAAAGCTCGCCAACAAGCTGAGAAATTATCGGGCGATTTAGAAGCAGCCAACCAGCAATTGAGCCAATATGCCATTCAGGTTGAAGAACTTGCTACCATCGAAGAACGAAACCGGTTAGCGCGGGAAATCCACGATAATTTAGGTCATTACCTGACGGTAGTTAACGTGCAAATTGGCGCGGCCAAAGTGCTGATGGACAAAGATGAAGCGAAGGCTAAAGAAGCGCTGGACAAAGCCCAAAATCTGACGCAAGAAGGGTTGAAAGCGGTGCGGCAGTCGGTAGCGGCTTTGCGCGAATCACCTGTGGGACAACGGCCGTTACCAGAAGCCATCGCGCTCCTAACCGAAACCACCAGCCAGGCCGGTATCGTCACCGAGTTTTCCGTGTTGGGCAAACCCCGCTCGTTGTCGAGCCAAATTGAGTATGCGCTGTATCGGGTAACGCAGGAAGGCTTGACCAACGTGCGTAAACATGCCCGGGCTTCACGGGTTGATGTGGTGCTTGATTACAGTCAGGCTGACTGTGTAAGATTGGAAATTGCGGATAATGGGGTAGGAACGGCCGTTGCTGACGGCGGTTTTGGTTTACTCGGCATCCGCGAGCGCGTCCATCTCCTTGACGGCGAATGTCATATTGAAACAGCACCCGGCGCAGGCTTCAAACTAACCGTAACCATCCCAATTGCATAAAACTAACCACCAACCTCCGCGCCTCTGCGTTCTCCGCGGTTAAAAAAGGAAAAAACGATGACCATAAAACTGATGCTCGTAGACGACCAGGCACTATTCCGGGAAGGACTGCGCACCCTGCTGTCCGTCTATGACGACCTGGAAGTGGTAGGCGAGGCTAATAACGGGCAAGAAGCTGTCGATGCTGCGCCCACACTCAAACCTGATGTCATTCTCATGGATTTGCGTATGCCTGTGTTAGATGGCGTTGCCGCCACAAAGCTGCTGCAAGAATCAATGCCGGAAACTAAAATCATCGTCCTGACGACGTTTGATGATGATGACCATGTATTTGACGGCTTACGGGCTGGCGCGGTTGGCTACTTGCTCAAAGATGTGCCGTCTGAAAAGTTAGTCGAGGCGATTCGGGCGGCGGCGCAGGGGCAAACCTTTTTGCAACCTTCTGTCGCGGCAAAAGTTGTGGCAGAGTTCACCCGTCTTTCTGCGACCCCGGCAGCGATGAATCAGCCCCTGGTTGAACCGCTGTCAGAGCGCGAGCTGGAAATTTTGAACCTCATCGCCACAGGCGCCAGTAATAAAGAAATCGCAGCCGATCTGTTTATCACGGAAGGCACTGTTAAAAACCACGTTACCAACATTCTGGGTAAACTGGGCGTGCGTGACCGCACTCAGGCTGCGTTGAAAGCGAAAGAGTTGAACCTGATATAATCCCCAAATAGATTTAATCCACCCAAAAGGGCGGTTCACGGATCGCCCTTACTAAAGAGGAAGAGGTATGACAATTCATCATCCATATATTGCTGGCGATTTAGAATCGCTTGAGAACCGTGCTGTTGTGCAATCGTTTAATCCGGCTACGGGTGAGAAATTACCCGATTTGTATCCTGTTTCTAGCTATGCTGAACTGGAAACGGCCGTTCTCTCAGCCCAGGCAGCCGCCACTATCTTACTCACCACCCCGCCGGAAACCATCGCCCAATTCCTGGAGACCTTTGCCGACAACATCGAAGCCAATGGGGA
>JACSSI010000743.1 GCA_014879345.1 Anaerolineae bacterium
GATTATTGGTTTGATGATGCTGCCATCTGTGGCACGCGCCATTCCGGGACGTTACCGCGTGGCCTTGCAGGAACGCGCCCCGCTTCTTGGCACTATTACAGAAGGTGTAATCGATCAGGTAGCGCCGATGGCAGCCATCCCTACTCCAGACCGGACTGCGGGAGATAGTGAAACCGTCGATATTGCTGCTCTGATTGTGGCACAGCCAACGGCCGTTCCCACCCAACCACCATCGCCCACCCCCATTCCCGTCGAAGCAGAAGCCAGTGCCAGTGAAGCGGTCGAACCAACGGCCGTTCCCACCAACACCCCAGAGCCGACACCTTCACCCACACCAGAACCGTTACCAACGGCCGTTATTCTGACAGACATGGGCCGAATCCAACAAACCTTCAACAACTGCGGCCCGGCCAATCTCACCCAGGTATTGAACTGGTATGGCAATGACATCACTCAGGAAGTGGTAGCCGACTACCTGAAGCCAAACTCCGAAGACCGCAACGTCAGCCCCTGGCAGATTGCAGATTATGTCAATGAACAGACCCCCGGCTTCAATGCTATCGCCCGCAGCGGCGGCTCTCTGGAAATGGTGAAACGCTTCATCGCCGCCGGCTACCCGGTGGTCATCGAAAAAGGATATGATCTGCCTGAATCCGGCTGGTGGGGTCACTACCTCACTGTCTTCGGCTACGACGACGAGAAGCAGGAACTCTACAGCCAGGACACTTACTTGAAACCTCTGAATGAAAACGGCCGCATTGACCAATACGATGAGGTGGAAAAGTATTGGCAGCAGTTCAACTATACCTTCTACGTGGTCTACAAACCGGAGCAGCAGGACGAAGTGGCCGCCATTTTGGGCGAAGATATGTTTGATGATTTCAAGATGTGGCAGCATGTGGCGGCTTTGGCCGACCGCGAAGCAAAAGCGAATCCCGATGACGCTATTGCGGTGTTCAACTTAGGCACGGCGCTGACCCGTCTCGGCGAATTGACGGGCGAACAGGAATATTATCAGGGTGGTGTGCAAGCATTTGACCAGGCTCGTGAAATGGGGCTGCCACCGCGCATGCTCTGGTATCAACACATGCCCTATCTGGCTTACTGGAAGGTGGGGCGCGGCCAGGATGTGCTGGATTTGGCCGATGCCACGTTAGCCGCGCAAGGTGGCAGCAATGTGGAAGAGACTTATTGGTATAAAGGGCATGTTTTGGCTGAACAAGGTGATTTGTTTGGCGCAAAAGCTGCGTATCAAAGCGCCCTCGCCGTCAATGAAAATTTCTACCCGGCACAGATTTCACTTGACTGGGTGAACAGTGTGTTGTCGGGTGGGTAATCTATTGAAGTGACAGTCACCTGTGAGGTGACTGTCACTTGACCGCGAATGACTCAACTTCTTTTAATCCGCCACGCGAATGTGTTGCAACAATCCGCCGTTTCTGCACATGAATGGCAGCTATCGGCAAACGGCCGTTCCCGCACCATCCAACTTGCCCATTCATTCACCACTCACCCCACCCGTCTCATCACCAGCACAGAGACCAAAGCAGTCGAAACGGGCCAAATATTGGCCGACATCTGGGGCATCCCCTGTGCCTCTGCGCCTAATTTACACGAACATGACAGACAGGGTGTACCTTATTTACCAGACCAGACTGAGTTTGAGAATACGATCAAGCAGTTTTTCGCCCATCCCGATGAGTTGATTTTTGGCAATGAAACGGCCGTTCAGGCATTAGCTCGGTTTAGAACGGCCGTTGTCACCCAACTTGAAAGCTACCCCGCCGATTCTCTCGGCATCGTCACTCACGGCACGGTGATGACACTCCTTGCCACCTATTACAATCCCACCCTGGAACCCTTCACCTTTTGGCAAAACCTGTCCATGCCAGATAGCTACCAGTTAACTATTTGACATTTAGCTGTCTTCAACTCCAGTACAATGCACAAACCTATGTGACATATATGTCGTGGCGGCAAAACACTCCCGTCACGACCTGAATTTTGGAGACAATCTGTGATGACTCAATTAACTTTTCCCCCACTCTCGCTGGAAAGGTGGCTGCCGACCCGTGATACCATCCACAGCTACGCCCAGGTAATCGGCAAAGTGCGCCGCACGCTTTCACCACCTCAAAAGCATTGGTGGCATTGCAGCTTGCACACCACCGCCACCGGTCTGACAACGACACCCATTTTTGTGAACAATCTCGTCATAGAATTGCAGCTTGATTTCTGTGAGCACAGGCTGCTCATTTCTACCAATCAAGGCGAGCGGTTAGAAATTCCGCTTGAAGGCCAGTCCCCGGCTGAGTTTTGTACGGAGGTATGCGATGCGCTGGCATCCTGGGAGATTTATCCTGACAGCAGCCTGCTGAAATTTGCAGATGATATAGAGGGGCGTTATGACACAACGGCCGTTGCCACCTTCTGGACAGCATTTTCCCAAATTGATGCCATCTTCAAAACATTCAAAGCCAGCTTGCGCGAAGAAACCAGCCCCGTACAACTATGGCCCCACCACTTTGACCTGGCTCTGCTCTGGCTCTCTGGCCGACTCATCCCCGGCCAAGACCCCGCCAACGCAGAATACGCCGACGAACAGATGAACTTCGGCTTCGTCACTGGCGATGGCGGCATCCCCGAACCTTACTTTTATGCAACGGCCTATCCTGTACCAGCACAGTTCACAGAATCCGCTTTACCAGGCGACGCCTACTGGCATACTGAAGGCTGGACAGGCGCGGTGTTGCCCTATTCAGCCCTGGTTGATGCAGCCAATCCTCAAGAAAAGCTGCTTACCTTCTTGAGAACAGCCCATCAAGCTGGCACTCGTCATCGGGATACAGAGACAGGTTAGCGCTGATATTTTATGAACATGCCATGCACTAATACACTGTCACAAAAGTAATTTAACCAACAAGCCGACGCCTGAGCTTGTCGAAGGCAAAGGCGGTAG
>JACSSI010000744.1 GCA_014879345.1 Anaerolineae bacterium
GAAGCGCAGCGGCTCAACTGGTGGCAGCGGCGCAAACTGGTGAAAGCGGCTTCCCATTTGCAGCTTATCGTCAGCAGCCACGAAGACCTGACCCCGTTGTTCGCCAAGAAGGGCTTGAATTTGATAAGTGTGGATTTGAGTGGGGAGATGGATGCGGGGTGGATAACGGCTGTTATCCACAAACGCCTCGCCTATTTTGCCATCCCCAACCAACCTCACGCCACCTTAACCCCCGCCGCCATCACCTATTTGGTCGAAACCTTCGGCCAAAACCTGCGCCAAATGGAATACTTCCTCTACGAAATGTGGCAGGGGTTGGAAACGGCCGATCTCATTGCTGCCCAAACCCTCAAAAACGCCCATAAACCCCGATAGGAACAAATTCGCTCTTTTCTAATATTCACTGTCATCAAAAAAAAACATCATTTCACAAACCTCCCATTCTCTTGTAAAATCATCCCCATAGAAATCAAATGCTTGGGAACCGTCAAAACTATGAGCAAAGCACCAACCAACAGCGCCCTGCGCCAATTCATCAGCCAGCATTTCAATGTCCCTGAGCTAACCTCCTTCTGCTTCAACTACTTTCCTGAAATAGGAGACGAATTCCCGCCTGACATGCCCAAAAGCCTTCGCGTTGAACTGCTCATCGGCTACTGCCAACGCCGCAGCCTCATACCCAACTTGTTAACGGCGCTGGTAAGGGAACGCGAAAAACCCTATAAACAAACCTTCCCTACATCCAATTCACCGAAACCCTTGCCCCAACACAATGCATCAGAACCCACACTAACTTCTTCCTTCAACTCTCATCCTTCATCCTTACCAAAAGAAGATGACAATCTTTGGTTACACCCCATCACTGGCAAAGAAATGGTGCGCGTGCCTGCTGGCATATTTTTATATGGGGAAGATAAATGGTCAATGCATTTGGACGAATTCTGGATAGATAAGACCCTCGTTACCAATGCTGACTATAAGCGCTTTATTGATGCCAACCCCAACTATAGGGTGCCATTTGTTGATGCTGATTGGGCCAAACCGTACAATTGGAACAAACAATATCGCACTTTCCGTCATGAAATGACAGACCATCCGGTGGTGTTGGTGAGTTGGCATGATGCCCAGGCTTATGCAAAATGGGCAGAAGCAGATCTGCCCAGCGAACAGCAGTGGGAAAAAGCGGCTCGGGGCACAGATGGCAGAATTTACCCTTGGGGTTACGAAGATTGGCATTGGCAGGACAAGCATTGCAATACAAGTGAATCTGGTATTGACGAAACCACACCAGTTGGTCAGTTCTCTCCCAGAGGGGAAAGTCCTTATGGATGTTTGGATATGAGTGGTAATGTTTGGGAATGGACAGATTCACTTGCGCTTCATAACAAATATGAACGCGTGATACGTGGGGGTTCGTTTCTCGACTCCCTGCTTGCTGTTGAATGCCACAGTCAGTGGTCAAGTAATGTAAACTTCTGCGAGAAAAATATCGGTTTTCGGACTATATCACGTCACTCTCTATTTCTTGACCACTGATTTGGTGATAAGCGCATTATTGTCCTTTGGTATTTACACTTTGCGAGATCGCTGAAAAGTTTACCGTTTTTGCCCTTGTGCTTTGTAATCGTAGTCAGGTAGATACTCAATTGTGCCAAACAAATCCAATATGGGGTTGTGTTCGTATTGTTCAAAATGCAAGCGCATTATTTGCTCAGGGCGCAATCCCAAAGAGGCATAAACCTGCCCATCTCTATCAGAAAATTCGACCTCAAATACCTGCCCATCTGCCAACATATCTACAACCGTCCCCACCTGTCCCCGCCATAGATTTTGTTCGGGCAAATCTTCGGTCAAAGCCACAACTTTAAAGAAATGAAAAGATTCGGTCATCAGCATCCCCTCAAGTGATAATAGGTGTCAGTCTGAAAACAGTAGCCAATTTTGTGGCAGTTTGAAAATCTTCTTGTCTGAGCGCTTCGCGCACATCATCCAATTTATAAGCGTCTTCCAACGACAAATAAGGCGACCATTCATCATCGGTCGTGATCAATTCCACTTTTACTTCAGCGACAAATTGCCCTTCATAAATTCGGTGTTTGTGGTTTTTATAAACCATTATGCAGTATGAAATACGGGAAGAATCCGAGTTGTTACTGAACGTGGCAAATCAGCGAGAACAAAATAATCAGCAGGATACAGATAATCTTCTCCTTCATTGTCTATGACACGAATATAGTTAGATTTTGCCGCATCCTCATCAGGCAACACACGATACACCATGCGCGGGGTTAATAAATCTGAGTCATGAGTATAAATGCAAATTGCAAATTGTGTGGCTTGTTCTTGTTTGTTCATAGAATTTAATCCAAAAATCGTTTGATTCTCATTTTCTTTTTGCCAATGCCATGCGCTTCAAACCAATGTATTTCGGCCTTGCGAATATCACCATTTTGTAACTGGACAGTTGCCTGTCCCTTTAACTTTCGCCATCTTCCTTGACCATATTGCTCTTGTAAGATTGGCAAAATGCGAATGCTATGATTGAGGGCAATGGTTTCAATATGTGTGATTTCGTCAATGATTTCAAATTGAGCCATTTTCATTGCCTCATTTTGGTTTCATTATTGCGAGTTTTATTCGTTCATGTCAACTGTTCTTAATGGCCGCATAAACCCGCTGCGGCGTGAACGGAATCTGGCGAATACGGACACCCGTCGCGTCAAAGACCGCGTTGGCAATAGCGGGCGCGACCCCATCCTTCGGGATTTCGGCGATGGCTTTGGCGCCGAAGGGGCCGGTTGGCTCGTTGGTCTGCACCAGAATCGCTTTCAGCCAGGGCATCTCGTCGGCGCGGTAGATGTGGTAGGGGCCGAACTCATCGTTGACGAGGTTGCCCGTCTCGTCGTAGGCCATTTCCTCGCAGTGGCCGTAGCCCAACGCCTGCACCATGCCGCCTTC
>JACSSI010000745.1 GCA_014879345.1 Anaerolineae bacterium
GAAGGAGCTGCCATGTCAAATCCCTTCACCAATCCTGATTCCTTTGTCTTGCCCTCTATGAACCGGGTACGGCTGGTTGATTTGCCGGGTTTGGCTATCCCCTTGGCGTGGCAAAACAAACCGGGTGACCAACTCCTGGGTCAGCGGGCGTTGCTGGGGCAGATTTTGCGGAAAACGGCCGTTCTCCACCTCAACCCTTCCTCCCCAAACCTCATTCGCCAGTTTGATACCTGTTTTGAATCTGACGAGGATATTGTGCGGGAAACGGCCGTTGCCATCGCCAAAGAGTACGGACGCAAACTCGCCTATCACCAACTCGTGCTAAAACGAGGCGATGTGGTGAATCGGGTGGTGCGCCCGGATTGGCAGGCTGTGCATTGGGCACACTGGGCGCAAATCGAGCATGTTTGGCTGGGCGGCGGCCTGATGGCGGGGCATCTAGGCCTGATTGCTGCCGCTGAGGCGCAGCAGTTCATCCGCCAGCATGGCTTTCCTGAATATTCCTTAACCGTTTCCCCGTTTGCTGCCAATTTGCCGTTGATAGGCGCGGCCCGTATCGCGCCCGCTGATGCCCAGTCGATGCTGGTGTTTGATTTTGGGCAAACGTCAATCAAGCGGGGGGTTGCTCATTATGAAGCGGGCAGTCTGGTGACATTGGAAGCGTTGTCCAGTTTACCGGCAGCGTGTCCTGGCCTTTGGTATAGCCGCGATGAATCGTTTGCCGTCCAAACCCGCGACCGAATTTTGCGCGTAGTCAATGAGACCTGGCAGGAAATACAAACGGCGGGCTGCCAGATGAGCAGCACAATTGCTGTGATATTGGCTTGTTATCTGTTGCATGGTCAGCCCCGGCATGAGGATTGGGGATGTTACGGCCGTTTACAACAATTTTCCTCGCATTTGCAAACTTATTTGGCTGAACAAGTGAGTCAGCAATTGGCACAAACCATACAAATTGAGCTTCTGCATGATGGACAGGCTGCGGCGCTGCCCTATGCAGGGCAGCCACACTGTGCCGTGATGACTTTTGGTACTGCCCTGGGTATCGGCTTTCCGCCTGAGTCAGATGTTTCCTTACGCCCCCTTGATTTTCAATTTTCTTAAACAGGCAGTGTGACTCTGGCGTTTCATGAACTTCCGGGAAGTTGTTTGTATTCGCTTATTTAACAGTGTGTTTAATGGGTAATTGGTCACATCTTTAACATTACGCTTAAGGTTTTCTCCTGTATAATAAAAAAAGAACTATACTATAAGGGGCTTGTTAAAATGTCCTTTTGAGTGAGTTAAGCTCTCCCGTCAGAAAAAGTATTGGCAAGCTTGACGGAGCACAAGCTAAAGCTATGACAAAGAAAAGTATCATCATTTTGAGTTTGGCAATTATGGTCTTCCTGGCTGTAGGTGGTTTTGTGTTGGCACAACCTGCGGGTACGGAAGCAACTTTGCTTGTGACAGAGGGCGATGTGACTGTTTTGCAGCCCCAACGCTTCTTCAATTTCAACAATACTCACCAAACAAATTTAAAAACAGGTGACATCCTGGTTGTGCGGCAAGGGGATACCATTGAGGTATCGGCTGCTTCGTCAGCGGTGTTGACGATGGGAGATGGCACGTCGGCTGACTTGTTCTCTGAGACCGTGGTGCAGGTCTCTGAGTTGTTTTCTGATGAGACGACTTTTCGGGTACGCTTACTGCTTGTGACGGGAAGAATGGTTAACCGTGTGCAGCGTTTGCTGAAGGCGGATGATGCGTATGAGGTGCAGACGCCTTCTTCGACGGCTTCTGTTCGCGGTACTGTTTTTACGGTTGATGTGGTTTCTAATCAGGAAACGTTTGTCAGTGTTGATGAAGGCATTGTTGCTGTACAAATGGGTGAGCAGGAAGTGCTAGTCGAGGCGGGTTTTGAGGTAACGGCCGTTACCGGGCAGCCGTTAATCATTCAACCACACGCATCACGTGCAAGCGAGCCAATTTCAACAGTAGAAACGGCCGTTCAGAATCAATCTGTGCCACAACTACCACCAACCTCAGCCGATGCTCCAGAAACTGAAACGAATTCAGCCCCGGTTTCCAGTGGCGACAGGGTGCAGTCTGTTGAGGCAGGTGCTGTTGACAACCAACCCGGGTTATCCAATTCAAATGAAAATCAAAACGCCGTTAGCGGCAGTAATAATGGGAAGGTATCTGGGCAAACGGCCGTTCCCACCCGAACAGTAAAGCCTACCAGCACAGGTACCAGTCAACCAGCGTCGCCAAACACGGCTACAAGCGTGCCGCCTACAGCAACATCCTTGCCCCCAACAAACACGTTGGTTCCACCTAGCAGCACCCCTGTGCCGCCCACAAACACGCCTGTGCCGCCCACAAACACGCCTGTGCCGCCACCTACGGCGACACCGGAACCACCCACAGCGGAAGCTAAGGTAACGTTATGCCACAAAGGCAGTACGATTACAGTGGATGCTTCCAGCGTGCAAGCGCATTTGGATCACGGTGATTCACTCGGTTCTTGCCCATAACCCCCAGCGTTTGATTGAAAATTGACAATTTGGGTGTAACTGCCGAAAATTGGCGTATGCCTGAATTTTTCAATGTACTTCCCCCTGATGCTGCTCGCGACCTGCTGTTTTCTCATTTAACGGCCGTTCTCCCTCCAGAAATCATTGCCACAGAAGAGGCGCTTGGCCGGGTAACGGCCGTTGCCATTCATGCCCCCCATCCGCTGCCCGCCTTCCGGCGCAGCACCATGGATGGTTATGCTGTCAAAGCGGCCAATACCTACGGCGCCAGTGAAAGTCTGCCAGCCTTCCTCACCGTAGTTGGTGAAGTGCCGATGGGCAAACCCGCCACCATCGACCTGGCAATTGGGCAAGCCGCCCTCGTCCACACCGGCGGCATGATCCCCGAAACCGCCGACGCGGTGGTACAAGTCGAGCATACCCAAAGGATCAGTGGTCA
>JACSSI010000746.1 GCA_014879345.1 Anaerolineae bacterium
CCGCCGGGTGGAAGCCTAATATGTCGGCCATGCCGCGATTGGCGGCTTCTAATGCGGATTGGACACTGGATAAACGGCCGTTTATCACCAATGTCCCACTAAACCGATCCAGGAACCCGATTTCTACGTCGGCCGCTTTGAGCGCCAGGTCGCCCGCGATGATGGCGCTTTCCCCAGGAGTGATAGTCATGATGCCGATGGCTTCTGCTTCACTCAGCCCGACCCGAGCACATAAGGGCTTGTCGGGGTTGGCGATGATGTGGGCAATCGTCACCTGCCGTCCAGGAACATACTCCTGAATGATGCGGGTGGTTGCCGCTTGGTTTTGGCTTGCTGGGTACGGGTTCGTCATAGTGGTGCAAGCATAACAATAGGGAATTTTTGCCACAATTGCGTTTTCGATGGTATGTGTACACAAATCAACGGAGTTTGTCTTTGTGCAGGTTGTACAAGGTTGTGTAGGGATTGGGTTATGTTTAATGAGAGCGCTCTTATTACGACAGAAGGTTGGAAAGTGAAATCATTTATGGAAGATGAGGTGATATTTGTGGCAAAAATTATGTACAAATAGAAAAAAGACCGTTGAAAAGTGTATACCTGGCATTGGTTTGGTCATTGTTGGACAAGCGCCTGCGCCCTATGATGGAGCATAAACCCACCACGGGAGAAACCGGAATGAAAGCTGTCGTATACCAAGGTCCAAACAAGATTACCCTACAAGAAATGCCGAAGCCTTCCTTATTAGAAGGGAGTGACGCCATTGTCCGCATTACCAAGACCACTATTTGCGGCACAGATATGGCAATTCTAAAAGGGGGCGTGGAAACAGTTGATGCTGGCCGGATTATTGGACATGAAGGTGTCGGTATTGTGGAGTCGGTGGGAAGTGGTGTACGCCGTTTCAAACCGGGCGATCCTGTCATTATTTCGTGCATCACGTCATGTGGCAGCTGTGAAAATTGTCGGCGCGGATTACCGTCTAGCTGTGTAGATGGCGGTTGGATACTCGGTAATACGATTGATGGTTGTCAGGCTGAGTATGTGCGTGTGCCGTTTGCCGATAATGGTTTGTACAAGATTCCAGAGTCGATTAGCGAAGAAGTGGCTTTGATGCTTTCCGATATTGTGCCGACTGGCTTGGAAGTGGGTGTGATGAACGGGGATGTGCAGTTTGGTGATGTGGTGGCGGTTGTCGGTGCGGGGCCGGTTGGTCTGGCGGCGGTGCTGGCTGTGCAGTTTTTCTCACCGGCTGAGGTGATTGTGGTTGATATTGATGAGCATCGTCTGGATTTGGCAAAACAGGTTGGGGCGACGGTCACTATTAACAATAAAAACAATGATGCTGTGGCGCAGATTCTTGAGCTGACAAACGGCCGTGGCGTGGATGTGGCGATTGAAGCGGCCGGTCATCCGCTGACGTGTAAGGTGGTGCAGGAGATCGTTGGTGTCGGTGGGCGTATTGCCAATATTGGCGTGTACAGCCAGAGCGCGGAACTGCATAAGGAATCGCTGTGGGTGAAAAATATTACGATTCGTATGGGGGTTGTGAATACGACGACCATTCCGCTGCTGATCAAAACTATTCAAAGTGGCAAGCTTGATCCGAGCCGACTGATTACCCATCGCTTCCCGTTTGCTGAGGCTTTGCTTGCTTATGACATTTTTGCGAATGCAGGCAGGGAACAAGCTGTGAAGTTGATTCTGAACATGGATAAAGCGTCTGTCATTGAAGCAAAAGTTTATCAAGAGGATGAATTGGTTAATTTGATTGTGCAGCATGTGATGGCGCAGGCGAAATAAAAAAGATGAAGTCGTAGTGCGTAGTGCGTAGTCTCACGTTATACGCACTACGCACTACGTTGTAAAGGGAATTTCATGATTTTAACGATTAACTGCGGTAGTTCGACGCTTAAGTACCAGCTATTTTCGACGGATGTCGAGCAAGTGGTGGCAAAAGGGATTGTGGCTCGGATTGGTGAGGATGGCGCTTATTTTGAACAGGAAGTAAACGGCCGTTCTACCAAAATACACCAAGTCATCCCCACTCACCGCGAAGCATTTGATATTTGTATCCACAGCTTGCTGCACCCTGACTATGGTGCGATTAAAGATATAGATGAAATTCAGGCGGTGGGACACCGAGCGGTGCATGGAGCCGATTTGTTTGTCGAATCTGTATTGATTGATGACGAGGTTATTTCTAACCTGGAAGCATGTGTGCCACTAGCCCCTTTGCACAATCCGCCTAATTTGATTGGCATTCAAGAAGCTCAAGGGTTACTGCCAGATGTGCCTCACGTGGCTGTGTTTGATACGGCCTTCAACCAGACGATGGCGCCCAAGGCGTATATTTATGCGCTGCCCTATTCTTTTTATGAAGAACACAAGATTCGTAAATATGGGTTTCATGGCACGTCGGTGCGGTATGTCAGTCAACGGGCGGCGGTGGTGTTGAAACGGCCGTTATCCGAGCTAAAAATGGTGGTATTCCATCTAGGCAACGGGGTCACCATGACGGCCGTTTCCGGCGGCAAGGCAGTTGATACGACCATCGGCTTTGCCACCTTCTCCGGCGTGATGATGGGTACGCGCTCCGGCGACATCGATCCCGGACTGATTTTCCACATGCACCGTCAATTGGGATTGTCTCCCGATGAAATCGAACACATTGTCTACAAAGAAAGTGGCTTGTTGGGCGTTTCTGGTGTGAGCAACGATATGCGTGTTATTGAGGAAGCGGCGGCGGCGGGCAATGAACGGTGTCAACTGGCGCTCGACAAGTTTGCCTTCATGGCGAAGAAATATTGCGGTGCGTTTGCGGCGGCTATGGGCGGTCTGGATGCGCTGGTGTTCACGGCTGGCATTGGCGAAAACAGCCCGCTGATGCGCCAGATGATTTGCGACGATTTGCAGTTCTTGGGCGTTGAAGTGGACGCTGAAAAGAATGAGAAAGC
>JACSSI010000747.1 GCA_014879345.1 Anaerolineae bacterium
CGGACAGCGTGACACCACGTTCACCAATGATGGTTTCGTAGCCATCCTTGAAGTTGAGGATAAAGTCGTGGGCCTGCGCCGCTTTCGCTGCCTCTTCAATCATTTCTGGGGTGGCATCCGGACAGCCGAAGGCGATGTTTTCAGCGATAGTCCGCGAAAAGAGGAAGATGTCTTGTTCGATGATGGAAATTTGCTGGCGCAGCGATGCCAGATTCCAATCACGTACATCTATGCCGTCAACAAGCACTTCGCCGCTGCCGGTATCGTAGGTGCGGTTGATGAGCTTGGCGACGGTGCTTTTGCCCGCGCCGGTTTGGCCGGTGATGGCGATGGTTTGCCCCGGTTCGACAGTGAAGCTGACTTCTTTTAGCACGTCCATACCTTCTGTGTAACCAAAGCTGACATGGTTAAATTGCAAACGGCCGTTTATCTCCCCTTGATGTCCGTCCACATTTTCGTCCAGGGTGGTCTCCCGCTTCAGTAAGTCAAGAATCCGCCGCGCCCCGGCAAAACCCAGCGACACCCGCGAATATGCCATCAGCGAAATGAAGGTGGGAAAACCAAACAGCGCCAACAACCCCATATAAGCCACCACATCGCCCACATCTATCCGCCCGTGCCGATACAACCACAGCGACTGGGCAAAGCCGATAGCTTGCGTGAGACCCAGCAGCAAAAGCGGCAAGAAACGCGCTTCCACCTTGCCTTGTTCGACGGTAGCATCCCGGAATTCAGCCGCATTTTGCACAAAGCGGTCGATTTCGGCAGATTCTTGTGCCGCCCCTTTGACCATTTCTATGCCATCAATTGCTTCGGCTAAACGGCCGTTTAACGTGCCAAACGCTTCACGCACCCGATCCGTAATGGGATCCAGCGTGCGCATATAACGGGCAAGTGCCACCAAATAAGTCACAATGAAAAACAGGGGCGCAAAAATTAATGTCCAATCATAACGGGGCGCCAACAGCAGCGGCATCAACATGAAATTAGCAGACCCCACCACCAAATTGATACCCGGATAAACCATCAGATTAAGCTCATGTACGTCATTAGTCGTGCGCGCCATAGTATCACCCACAGGCTGCAAATCATGAAACGTCATGCTCTTTCCCAACAGACTCACATACAATTCCTCGCGCATATCACGTTCCATGCGCTCTCCTGTCACGGCGCTGGAAAAATTGCGTCCAAACTGCAAAACAGCCCTCACCGCTTGTGTCACCACAATGCCCATAGCTGCCCAGCCCATGAGCGTTAAATCTACAGGGTCAGCCAAAACGGCATTAAACGCCACGCCTATCAACACAGGCATCATCGCAGCCAAAGCCGCGTTGCCAAAAGCACCGACGAACATAGCCATCATCAGCAGTTTATGGCGTGACAGATGCGTAAAAACCCAACGAGAAGTGGTACTTTGGTCCGCAGTGGACAAACTATTTACGACAAATTCACTCACGATTTCACTCTACTCAGTTAGCATTCTACTATCAAACGAATTGACAATAGTTTTACAATTCAAATCACCGATACACAACATCGTCACCACAAGCATTAATCAATTTTTCGGGCGTCGTATGATTATCAATAAGCCGTACCAGTTGATGCAATCCCGTATAACAACAGTGTCAAGCACCACTGATTATCCCATACAGCAGACAATTGGGCATCCTAAAAAGACACTAAACACCTCACATGTGGAGACCTGGATGAGAATAGAGCGTATTGTTATTGTTGGCTCCAGCGGTGCTGGAAAATCAACTTTAGCCAGGGAATTAGGACAAAAATTAAATCTACCCATTGTCCATTTAGACAAATATTACTGGAATCCCGGATGGGTTGGTACAGCAGCTCCAGTTTGGCAAGCAAAAGTTACTGAGCTTACTCAAGGCGAACAATGGATTATCGACGGCAACTATCGGGATACGCTTGACGTGCGCTTGCACACAGCCGATACGGTTGTCTTCCTGGATTTGCCCCGTTTGGTATGCGCAGCACAGGCCATCAAACGACGCATCCAATATCGCAATAAACCTCGGCCAGACATGGCTCCTGGCTGCCAGGAAACGTTATTCAAGCCTGATTTCCCTGAATTTCTAGTGCGCATTTGGGATTATCCCAATCGTGCCAAACCGGATGTTGAGAAACGTCTTTCGGAGCTTGATGCCAGAACACGTATTATCCGCCTCACCAGCCGCAGTGAAATCGCTCAATTTTTAGCCGACCCTATCGTGTTTGCCAGCAGAACACGATCATTCCCTTTGGTGAGCAATTCCTGAAGCGCTTAAGCTGGGTGTTTCTTTGAATTAAGAAAAATGGGTGGTATGGCGTGTGGTATAGATGGGCCCTTGGCGGGTTAGCTGGCTTTCTATGAGATGAACGGCCGTTACCTCCACCATCACCTTTCTCATATCCACCTCCCAACTCACGCCGCGCAATTGACTGGCATCATTCACCCGTCCCAGTGTTAAATGTGGCTTAAACGGCCGTTCCTCCACCGCCCAGCCCACTGGCACCAACCCCGCATCCAATTCCCGCTTAAACGCCGCCAATTCAGCCACCTGACCTGCCAGCCCGGCCCAAATCACACGGGGACGGTTGGCATGGGGAAAACAGCCAGTGCCTTGCAGATACAAGGTAAGCGCAGGCTGCTTCTGCGCAGCCCTGTCTATGGTCTGGGTAAGGGCATCTAGTTTGGAAACGGCCGTTTCTCCCAAAAAGCGCAGCGTCAGGTGCATCAACTCCGGCTTCACCCAGCGCACACTACGCTCCGGCACACGCCCCGCCAACACCCCAGCCACACGTCCCAACTCCTGCTTCACCTCAGCCGCCAATTCCACCGCCACAAACGCCCGAATCGTCTTCATCCTTCTGCCTTCAAATATAGCGTCCGGCTAAAGCCCGCCGTACCACGTGTATCACCCGGAATCCCCTGCGTCATCAATTCATAGCCTGT
>JACSSI010000027.1 GCA_014879345.1 Anaerolineae bacterium
TTTGGTTGAGTTCATCTAACAAGGATTCAAAGCTGGTTGCCAGCATTGCCGCTTGCTGTTTTTCGATGACAAGCGAAATGACCTGCGCCCCCTGGCTGCCCTGTAAGTAAAATATGCGGTTGCCCGGTTCTCCAACAGTCCCGACTGTTAAATGATATACCGGATTGAGTTCTACATGATCGGCCATAATCGTGCCTCTTTGCTACTTTTTTTCCGATGGTGGTTTCGACGGCGGCTGGAGTATGCCGGTGTCATTCACACGCACAACGCGCACCACGCCATTATTCATCAACGCCAGAACACTTACTGAGGCTGGCGAAATCACAATACGCTGAAACAGATCGATGTGGACGCCTAAATAATGGGCTAAAACGAGCTTAATCAAATCTGCGTGAGAGACGATTACGATGATATCGTCTTCATGTTTTCCGCTTACTGTTTCGATGGCGTGAACAGCACGAAATTGTACGTCTCTTAATGCCTCGCCGTTCGGAAACTGGAAGCGGCTGGGATAATATTGAACGCTGTGCCACTCAGGTTTTGTCGCCAGTTTTTTGATTTTTTTGCCTTCCCAATCCCCGTAGTGAACTTCGCCCACATCCGCTAACTCAATAATGTTTAGTTTGTGGGATTTTGCAATATATTCTGCGGTTTCCAGGCAACGGGTAACAGGGCTGCTATAAATGGATTTGATGGGTAGTTTGGCAAGACGTTTGGCGGCATCTTTGGCTTGAGAACGGCCGTTTTCGTTCAAGTGGACGCCTTCAATCCAACCAGCTAAACGGTTTTTTGTAACCCAATCATTTTCTCCATGTCGAACGAGGATGACTGTTGCCATGTTCCCAATGATAGCACAATTGGAGAGGCAACGAAACGGGGAACTGATTATCGTTTTACGGTATTCAATCAGGGTTCTTGGATGGGTTCTGTATCTGGGGCGGGAACGGCCGTTTCTGCTGGCAATGGCAGCGGATCCGTTAATGGATCTGGTTCTGGGGCAAACTCAGTTGGCTCCACAATCGGCACAAAGAACCGGTTATCCGTTTGGATGTATGTATTGCAGGCACGTCCATCTGAGCGCATAACACTTTCCCACTCAGTTTGGGTCAAGCCTTCGGCATACTGTCCCACACCCATATAGGCAGCCATCACATGACAAGCCACTGGCGCAGCCCATTGAGACCCTTCACCCCCGTTAAAAATAAAGGCTGCCACCACAATTTCAGGCTCTTCATAAGGAGCATACCCCACATACCAGGCATGGGTAGGCTGAATGGCTTTCTCTTCAAAACGACACCAGCCTCGTTTAATAGCAATATTGTCGCAATATTCAGAAGTCCCCGTTTTTCCAGCAGTGATAATACCAAATTGATCGAGCCAATCGACGTAGGTGGCACCCGTGCCATACACGCGCTCATCCCCATCCACCTCTAGCCTATTCACTTCATACATACCCTCAGCCACCACATCAATATATTCTCGATTCACATCCAAGGCATCGATGACCTCTGGTTGAAAAACAACATTACCATCTGCATCAAACTTCACGTTTATCGTAGGATCATCTAATAGGTTGCCATCAGCATCTGTGAGGATGATATTACCTTCCTCATCTTGATGGGCGCGTGCAATAATTTGGCTTTCATCATCCACAAGCACCACATTGCCTTCTTCATCTGTCATGTGGTGGATAATGCTCGGTCGGTACAAGAAACCGCCATTGGCGATGACGGCAGCCATCTGGGCAACTTGTAACGGCGTTGATGTCATAAAACCCTGGCCTATACCTAAATTGTAATCATCGCCTGTAGACCAAGGCTCTCCGTAGTTTTGGGCTTTCCAGTCACGGTTAGGTGGCAAATTGCCTGGATTTTCTAGTGGTAATTCAATACCTTGTACACGACCAAAGCCGAACTGCTGACCATATTTGGCGACACCATCTACCGTTAATCCTTCGACATACTCCCCATCTTGATCAAAGCCTCCGGTGATTTTGTAAAAATAGATATCACAGGAGTTTTTAAGTCCGAGTACGGTGTTCATCAAACCGTGACCATCTCGTTTCCAGCACACAAAAGTCTGCGCTCGACCAGGGTCGTTTGGCGCAAATCGGTTCGGAATTTCAATTTCACCAGGCGCTTGCAACAAGCGCGAAGGTGAGACCAGGCCTTCTTGCAAAGCACCGGCCGCTGGAACTAGCTTAAACGTGGAGCCAGGCGGATAGGTGCCGCTGATGGCATGGTTTACCAATGGCGTGTAGTCACTTCGTGCCAGACCAAGGTAATAATCGACGGGTACTTCTGAAGAAAAACGGTTGTTATCAAAGGATGGATAGTTGACCATGGCCAGCACTTCACCTGTTTGCGGATTGAGTGCCACCACAACAGCTTGTTCAATTTCGGGGAAGGTGCGTTCGCCAGTTATTTCGTCAACACGTACGGTGCGCCGGTTTTCTTCCATGTATTGCGCCAGAATTTCAGATGCCTGTCGCTGTAGTTCCAGGTCAAGGGTTAGATGTAGGTTTAGACCGGCTTGGGGGTCTACGGATTCACCCAGTTGACGCACTTCTCGTCCAGTCCAATCTTGTTCGATTTGACGCTGGCCTTTAACACCTGCTAACTCGAGTTCCATGGAAGATTCCAACCCAGACCAGCCCACACGGTCATCGCGTTCGTATCCCAGGTCATCAATCCAGCCCTGGTTGGGAATAGGGCCCATAAAACCGATGAGGTGCGAGGTTAATTCACCTGATGGGTATTCACGCAGGGGGGTTTGCAATACGCGCACGCCTGGCAGAAATATGCTTTCTTGTTCGATGGTGTAAGCCAGGGTAACGGGTATATTGGAGGTGATTACGGCTGGAAGATATTGGGCAAAGCTGTTCTCGCGCCAGATACCTTCGATGCTGTTGGGGAGCTGCTCGACTACGCCAGCTTGATCCAGTGTGTCTTGCACGTCTGCTCCGTATATTTGGGCTAATCTTGAGTAGGAGTTTACGAGTTCTGGGTTTGCTTCTGCGATGAGGGCTTCTTGTTGCAGGGTGTTGGTGACGGGAACGCCTGTTAAAATTGACAGGCGTTCAAAGACGGCCTGCCGTTCTTCATCGTCATCGGGTAAGAAGGCTGGGGTAATCGTAACGTTGTAACTGGGGAGATTGATGGCGAGTGGTTCGCCGTGACGGTCGAACACAACGCCGCGTGGGGCATCTGTGGTGAGGGCGGCGAGTTGGTTATCTTGCGCCAATGCTTGTAAATCTTGCCCTTTGGTTTGCTGCAAATAGTAAATGCGAAACAGCAGCGCACCCAGGATGATGATCATAACGACGCGCAGGAAATAGAGGCGACCTTGAACGCCAACGTCTTCGTTTTCTTGCTCTTCTAATTCTTCTATGCGTTCCCAACCCATGCGCGACATGCTACACCTCAACTCTGCGTGGGCGGATAGAGTGCTCAATGCCATAAATGAGCCAATAGATGGGCAGCATTAGCCCGGCGTTGAGCAAAACCAGCGTTACTAAATTTGAAATTGTGCCAAAGGCTGTGCCATAACCCAGAAGCCGCACGAAGGATAAGTAAACGAGTAGGTAGATGAATGTGCCTAGGGCTGCGTAAACGACGGGTAGGAAGAAACGCCCTGAGGGCAAGAAGTTGTTGAGGCTTGCTATGACGAGAACGGCCGTTATATAAGCCAATGCCGTCGCGCCAAAAGGTCCAATCGAAAACAGGTCTACACTCAGCCCGGCTACAAACGCCCACACGAGCCCCTCTTCCAGGCCATGTAGCAGCGTCCAGCTAATGATGACGAGCAGCGGCACTTGAGCCACGATGCCAAAGATAGGAAAGTAGGGAAGAACGGCCGTTTGCACCACAGCCAGCAATAAAAAAAGAGGAAGCGCAATATAAACCGATGACTTCATCAGGTTATTGCTCGCTTCTGCTAAAAACAGGTTTATCTATCACAATCCCAGATGATACACCACTGTTCATGGAAAACGGCTGACTGTTCACTTTTTTCTAATTACTGGGGGGATCGCTGAAAATGTCAATATCAATCGGTTGAAAGTCTGTAATAACAAAGACAACCTCGAGAGAATCAAAGTCGACGGCAGGCTGCACAATTGCTTGCTGAGATAATTCAGCTTCACTACGGCTTACTTCGGAGATACGCCCAATCACAATATCTTGTGGAAACTCACCGCCTAAGCCGGATGTTAAGGCCACCTCGCCCACTTCCACCTGATATTTTAAATCAATCCAGTCCATTGTTAAGGAACCACCCAGACCACCGCCGCGCAGCAGTCCGGTGGCGCGGGAATTACCCAAACGCGAGGGAACCGCACTGGCATTATCCGTAATCAGCGCCACTTGTGCTGAATGTGGTGTTGTGCGGAATACGCGCCCCACCAAGCCCCGCGCACTTTCTATTGGCATACCTACCCGCACGCCATCATCTGAGCCTTTGTCGATGATAATGCTGCGGATCGAGGGACTGGTATCGCGGCCAATAACAGAAGCGGTTTGGCGTGTATATTCTGGAGATTGGCGGACGCGGTTGAACAAGTCGAGTAGAAGCTGGTATTCACCCTGAATTTCGCGCAGTTCTTCGTTTTCACGTTCCAGGCTGTCAACTTGATTTTGCAGGAGTGCGATTTGTTCCTGGGCAGATTGTAAATCACGCGGCCCTGACAATGCGCCAGATACCGTTTCCGCGCGACCAGATGTCCATCCCAGTACAATGGTCATCGGATCCCGCACAAAGCTAAACAGTGAATTCAAGTTGCCTGTGGAATCAAGAATGGAGAGGAGAACGGCCGTTCCCACCAACACCACAATAACGATAACTCGAATGCGCTGCGGTGTTTTGTTGAGGTTCATAACTTAGTAACCAGTGTGCAGTTTTCAGTGTACAGGTTTCAGCGGATAGCAATCACAATGTAATTCGATTCACTGCCCACTGTTTGCTGAACACTGTTCACTGAATTAATGGTGCGTACTGCCTCGATGCGTGCCGACAAGCGTACGCGAATAGTTGTCCAGGTCTTCTAACACATGACCAGCACCACGCGCTACACATGTCATCGAATCTTCAGCCACCCAGACACGCATCTTCACCACATCTTCCAGTCGTTCTGCCAAACCGCGAATCTGTGCCCCGCCGCCTGCCAGACATACTCCCACTTCCATTAAGTCAGCCACCAATTCTGGCGGTGTATCATCCAGGGCATCACGCACGGTATCGACAATGATGTTGATAGAGGGTGCCATCGCTTCACGCAGTTCAATGCTGCTAATTTCCACAGCCTGGGGCAGGCCATTGATGAGATTGCGCCCACGCACCGTCATGGTGCGCTCTTCTGGCAAAGAAAAAGCAGAACCGATGCCAATTTTTAGCCGTTCTGCCATACGTTCGCCAATGAGGAGGTTGTATTTGCTGCGCACGTAGTTGATGATGTCTTCGTCCATCTCATCACCCGCCACACGGATGGAGCGGCTGACGACGATACCGCTCATGGCAAATATCGCCACTTCTGTCGTGCCACCACCAATGTCTACAATCATGCTGCCGCGTGACTCGATGATGGGCAACCCCGCGCCAATGGCGGCGGCGGTTGGTTCTTCGATGAGGAAGGCTTCCCGCGCGCCAGCAGAAATGGTGGCATCATACACCGCCCGTTTTTCTACTTCTGTCACACCACTGGGAATGCCGACAACAACACGGGGACGAGGGAATGGCACAATCATTTGCTCATGCGCTTTGTCGATGAAATATTTGAGCATCGCTTCGGTGATTTCAAACTCGGAAATAACACCGTCCCGCAGTGGCCGGATAGCCACAATGTCACTCGGGGTACGCCCCACCATTTCACGTGCTTCTGCCCCAATGGCTAACGGCCGTCGTGTGCGCTTGTTGATTGCCACCCAGGACGGCTCGTTGATTACTATACCTTTATCGCGGATGTAGACGAGGGTATTTGCAGTCCCCAAATCGATCCCGATATCTAGTGAAAACAGGCCCAAAAGCCAGTCTAATGGTCTAAACAATGTTCGCTACCTTCTCTAAGTCTTTCACTCTTCCCAGAGTGACCAATTGACGATTATACCATACGTGCATTCCCCTGCACGTGATACCTATACCGCGCTCATTTTGGCATAAATTACAGCAGTTAGTTCCATATGAATGTTCATAGAAAACGGCCGTTTCCTATTGCGCCAGAAACTTGTAATCCGTATGATTCGTAATAGCTTGACAAGAAATATTCTGATAGCAACAGGGATACAACTATGGCAAATAGAGCGCTTTTTGAAGGTTTAGTCTACGATGAATGGGATCGTCCCGTACACACAGCCTTGATTGGTAATGAAGCCAGTTACGTGATTGATGATGATGGTTTTTTGCGCCATATCGACTCTGAAGATATTGATCGACACGTTCTTGCTCTGTTCCTTTCCCAGCTAGAAGATAATCGGGAAATGGCTGTGGAACAGATGCTCAACATGATGGGCAAAGATGACTTGTTCACCAAAGCCGCCATCGACGCCCAACTCAACAATGTTGATATGGATCAAATTCTCGCGCAAGGCATCCCAGGGCAAGCCCGCGATATGCTGGGCATGGTTGGCTTCCGCATCAAAATTAACGTTCACGGTGAAGTCATCGCCATCGACCAGCCTTCCGTCCCCGACGAAGATTAATTCTCAATACGCACCCCGACCGAACAAAGCATGGGGGATGGTTTGCAGCAAAATACGAATGTCTAATGAGATAGACCAGTTTTCAATGTAATAAATATCCAGCAGACAAAGTTCATCAAACGTGAGGTCTGCACGCCCACTGACCTGCCATAAGCCGGTTAGGCCGCCGATAATTGTGAGGCGCTGCATATGCCAGGGTTTATACATTTCCACTTCTTCAAGCAGCGGCGGGCGTGGCCCGACAAGACTCATATTCCCCAGCAATACATTCCATAATTGAGGCAGTTCATCCAGACTTGTTTTGCGAATATAGCGCCCCACCCGAGTCAGGCGCGGATCATCTTTTATTTTAAACATCGGGCCATCAGCTTCGTTTAATGCCTCTAGTTCTGCTTTTTGTTTGTGCGCATCCACGACCATTGACCGAAATTTGTACATCTTGAATAACTTGCCATTGCGCCCTACCCGCTCACCAGAGTAAATGACGGGGCCAGGGGAATCAAATTTAATGGCAAGGGCGAGCAGTCCACCAACGATGAAGGTGGGAATGGCAGCTATAATGACAATGGTCAAGTCCATTGCGCGTTTGAGGAAGCGGTCGAAGCGGGTGATGCCCACTTCACGCACGCCAAGCATGGGGATGCCAGCCATGTTTGTGAATTCAACGCGGTGCATACTAATTTGCAGCAGGTCTGGCACAGCTTGGGCGCGTACGCCATAGCGCTCGCAGATGGTGAGCAGTTGGACGGTTTTGCGGTGTTGTTCTCCGGGGAGGGCTACAAAAACGGTATGGAGCAACGGCCGTTCTCCCAAAATTTTCTCTAAATCACCAAAGTCACCCAGGTGGGGAATCATGCCCAGCCCGATATTGTTTTCTTCTGTGCCATCCACCAGATAGCCAATCGCTTTATAGCCCAGGTCGGGGCGTGCCAGCAGCGTGCGCATTAAACTGCGGCCTACTTCACCCGAGCCAATCACCAAAACACGGTCTACCGCTTTGCCTCGTCTATATAACCAACTAAGCGTCCAACGGCGCATCAGCCGCCCCAGGCTCACAAATAAGATGATGAACAGGAATGCCCAGAAAAGCATCAGGCGGGAGAAGGGGCCGTTGGGCTGCAAAAAGAAGGTGATTGCCATCATGAGTACGATGGCAGTGGCGGTGGCAAAGGCGATCCGCGATACTTCATCGATCCAAAATTCGCCGCGCCGTCTGTGCCATACCTTGTTTTGAGAGAAGGTCAGGATGAGTAAGCCCATGAGGATGAGCTGCTGGCTGAGATAGCGGCTGTATGGTTCATAAAATTCTTCAGGTACTTCTAAAATTAGCTGCCATTCATACCGCGCCATGTAGGCAAAAATAAAGGCCAGATTGATGAGAATCAGGTCGGAGAGGATGGTGAGGTTGCGAATGCGTCGGTTTCTCATTTGAAAATCAAGTTTAACCACAGAGAACACAGAGATGTTGAGTTGAGGTTAGCTGTTTTCTGTGCAACTGTGTCTCTGTATGGGTTATTTTTTGTCATTTATAAGTTGATGGTAGATAACGGCCGTTTTCCGCCCTGCTTCTTCCCATGAAAAAAGTCTTGCGTGCTGCAAGCCTTTGGTACGCATTGTAGCCGACAAATCTGAATCGCCTAATACGCTTGCTATACGCTCCGCTAGTTCTGCGGCATCATACGGATTGAACAGCAATCCCGCGCTGCCAACTGCTTCAGGAATGGATGAAGCAGTTGAAGCGACCACTGGCGTCCCGCAAGCCATCGCTTCTACCACAGGCATCCCAAACCCTTCATACACAGATGGGAAGGCAAACAGGGATGCGGCGTTGTACCACAGTGGTAAATCCTCGTCGGCCACATAACCTGGAAAAATAACACGATCTACCAGTCCTAAAGCCTCAATTTGGGCGAAAATTTCATCATAGAGCCAGCCTTTGCCCCCAGCCAGCACCAACTGTATCTCTTTATCAGCTAATTTTGCCAGCGCTTCGAGCAATATGGGAATGTTTTTGCGCGGCTGCAAGGTACCAACGTGGAGAATAAAACGTGCGGGCAAGTTATGGGTTTGACGGAAGGTGTTGATTTGTTCTGGCGGGAGGGGTTGGTAACGGCCGTTTACCCCCGGAACCACCACGTCAATCTGAGATAGCGGCACATCAAAAAACTGATGTACATCTTGCCGGCTCGATTCAGAAATCGTAATCACCCGGTTGGCAGCGCGGCAGGAGCGTTTTGTCTGGCTGGTGAGATACCAGCGCTGTAAAGCAGGAAAGCGCTCAGGGAAATGCAGAAAACTTAAATCATAAACCGTCACCACAGTCGGGCATGGCTTGATAAGCGGTGTGACAAATGCCATGCTGTGCATCAAATCCAGCTTGCGCGACTGCCACGGCCACACCATCTGTTCCCATAAAATACGCACCGACCGCCTTTCTGTCGGCCAACGACTCCCTTGCACAATAAAATCATCGCGTTGCGGTAGATCATTGCCCCAGCGTGTGAAAATGGTGTATTTACTGTCCGCATTCTGCGGCAAATGGCTTAAAACTTGTGCGATGTAATGGTGGATACCGGCTCGCCGATACCCCGCTTCTCCTGATAAAAGATGGGCGTTGACTGCGATATGAAACGGCCGTTTCTCACCACCATGTTTACTGTTTTCAGATTGCATAAGCGGGCATTATAACGAAAATCGACAGATTTGACCGACTTAAAAACCGGCATTTGCAAAAAGTCATTGACTTGGCAGCGGGTGACGCCTTAAAATAAGTAAGGGTATTACTGGTAATACCCTTACTTATCCTAACCACGTCAGGAGAGTTTTTATGAGAGTCACAACAAAGGGACAAATCACAATTCCCTTAAAAATACGACAAAAATTAAACATCACCCCAGCGACAGAAGTAGATTTTATCGTAAGCAAAGATGATCGCGTTTACATCGTGAAAAGAGAAAACACAGAAGTAAGTAATCGGTTCACAAAATTACGCGGCAGTGCCACCGTCAAAATGACCACAGAAGAAATTATGGCACTAACAAGAGCTGACGAATGAATGGGGTCATCGTTGATTCAAACGTTATTCTTGATATTTTTTTAGATGATCCCAATTGGGCAGAGTGGTCTGAAAAAACATTGAATCAATACGGTGCTTCTGGAAGTCTCTATATAAATCCAATAATTTACACAGAGGTTTCGATTGGGTTTCATCGAATTGAAGAATTGGAAGCAGTTATGGAAGCGGCTGGGTTTCAGATGCTTACCATCCCCAAAGAAGCGTTGTTTTTGGCTGGTAAAGCTTTTATGGCTTACCGGAATAACAGAGGAACCAAATCATCAACGCTGTCAGATTTCTTTATCGGCGCACATGCGGCTGTACTGGGTATCGCTTTAATAACAAGAGATACAGCTAGATACCGTACTTATTTCCCCACCGTCAGCTTAATCATGCCATAAAACCAATGAGTTGACCGACGTTCACGGCCCAACTTTAATGGGTACATCGTGAGGCTCCCCCACCAAATTGCCATCATGCCCGATGAGCGTAAGCCGCAATGTGTAATCACCCGGGGCAAAATCGCTCGCATTTAACTGTGCCAGAGTGCCGTTGCTAACAGGCAACTGCCCCGCTTCATTCACAGGCAGCCACTCTGTCGGATTGGTGCCTGCCCCGATTTCTACCTTGAAGTGCTGCACCTGCGTTGGCTCAAACAGCGCCGTGCCATGCACCATCACAATACCGTTGACCTGTGAGCCTGCCGATGGCGCCAAAATGTAATAATTGCCACTGGCTGGCGCTGCTACGGGCGCTCCAGACGATTCGCGGATGGTATTGCTCTGTGTTGGTTGAGCATTGGCTGCATCTGAGAACTCCAGAGAACTCATAGGGCAAACTGTGGCTGGTGCCATCCGGAAACCTGTGCCTTGCGCCCACAGCCGCGCTCGCACCTCATCTGGAAAGTGGGGCGGGATTTGTAAGTAAAGTCGTGTTGTGCCGCCAATGGGGACACGATTGGAATTGACCACGCAATCAGTCGGCACGGGCTGCTTTGTACCGTCATCCAGTTCGCCAAGCTGCACCTCTTGGGCGTCTTTTCCAGAAAGGGAATGGCTGACAAGTGTCCATGCCCCAGGATTGGCGCCAGCATTGATGTTATATTGCACACGAGGATTGCCATGTTGCGGCACACCCACCATAAACAAATCATCGCGGGTGGCGCTGCATTGGCTGCCGCCAGTTCCTCTGGGTAAACATACTTTTCGGGTTTCGATACCGCCTGGGACTGTGAAATTCGGGGAGGGAGAACGGCCGTTTATCATCAAACTGTGCTGTAAATCCTCATCCGCATAAATCTCCGTCATAATCCGGTTCCATACCGGCGCTGCCCCGCGCAAACCAGGCAAATCATTCATGGGATGACCATCAGAATTGCCTAACCAGACACCGACTACCAAACCAGGCGTATACCCAATCGTCCAGCCATCACGGAAATCATTCGTCGTGCCAGTTTTTGCCGCTGCGGGAAACGGCAGCGCCAACGCATTGTCACGTCCCATCGCTGGCAAACGCGCTTCATCATCATCCAAAATATCCGTAATAATATAGGCAATGCGTTCATCCAGCGCCTTGAGCGGTGGCACTCGTTCACTTTGCACATCGTAGATTACATTTCCGCGGCTGTCCGTAATTTGTAGAATACTCGTGAGCGGTGCTTTCTGCCCCATATTAGCCAACGTGGCAAAGGCTTGCGTTAGCTCCAGTAAAGGCACCTCGCCGCCGCCCAGCGTAATCGACAGCCCATAATTGCTGGCGCGTTCATCCAGGGATTCAACGCCCATTTTCCGTGCTAACTGCACAAATGCGGGGATGCCTACATCACGCAAGAGTTGGATAGGTGGAATGTTATAACTATTTGCCAGCGCATCACGGAAAAGAACAGGGCCATGATAACGTTCATCATAATTTATTGGTGTCATGTATTGACCCTGCCCCACATCCAGTTTAATGGGCACGTCCCACAACACATCGGCCGTAGACCAGCCTTTCTCCATAGCGGCCGCATAGGTTAGCGGCTTGATAGTGCTGCCCGGTTGACGTGGTTGCAGCGCCACATTGACTTGCCCCGCGATGGCATCATTAAAGTAATCCAGGCTGCCCACCATGCCCAAAATTTCACCGGTAGCCGGTTTGAGCAGCACCACCGAGCCGTTGCTGACATCATGATTGGCCGCTTTGGCCGCGACCTGATCCCGTATCGCTTGTTCAGCCAGCTTTTGCATATCCAAGTCGAGACTGGTGGTTACTTGCCAGCCGCCTTTTACTAAGGCATCTGGGCCATATTTTCGTTCCAACTCATTTTGGACATAGAGTACAAAATGCGGTGCTTCCAAGACTTTGTTCGCCACTTCAATCTGTACGGGCATTCGCGGCGCCAATTGTAATTCCGCACCTTTGGCAACTTCGGCTTCTATGTAGTCAATGGAACCTTCTTCCAGCATTAAATCAATGATGAATGCTTGCCGTTCTTTTGCACCCTCGAAGTTATTGTAAGGGTCTAATTCGTAGGGAGATTGAGGTAGACCTGCCAAGAAAGCTGCTTCAGCCAGATTCAAGTCGAGGGCTGGTTTGTTGAAATAGGTTTGCGCGGCGGCTTCGATGCCATAAGCCAAATTGCCATAATAAATCTCGTTGAGATACATTTGCATGATGGCTTCTTTACTGCGCTGCTGAGTAAGGATGACGGAGAGAAAGATTTCACGGAGTTTACGCTCATAGCTGACACCGATTCGTTCCTCATAACTAAAGGCGATGTGGCGTACCAACTGCTGTGTAATGGTGCTGGCGCCTACAGGGCGGCCGTCAGGATTACGATAATTACGGACAAGGGCAGCCACGTTGGCGGGAATGTCTACACCGATATTTGTCCAGAAGGTGTCATCTTCCGCGGCTACGGCTGCGTCGATAATATCGCGGGGGATTTCGTTATATTTGAGCCAGCGGCGCTTTTCTGTGGTGGTCAGTTCAAAGAGGAGGTTGCCTTTGCGGTCGTAGAAACGAGGTGTGCCACCGGCGCCGGAACCGCTATAGGTGACGACTGTCTCAATCGCGTCTGAAAGTTCGTTGCTGAAATAGACGTAGCCACCGATGGCTGTCAACACCCCCAATAGAAGCAGAATTAAGCTCAACTGCACAAAAATGATGAAAAGACGTGCGCACCCTCTGTTTTTTTTCTTTTCATTTGGGGGCTTGGGGGCTTGGGGTAACGGCCGTTTTCGAGCCTTATCCATATATTCTAGTTGATACCCACCATCATTACTCATAACATTATGGTAAGCTATTTGCTTAATTGGTCAAGATAGATAGGACTTTTGGGTAGAAAGTGGCGCTACAGTTGAAGAGATAGTTTACTGGCTTGCACCGCTTCATAGCCAAATTGAAATTGGGTACGTTGCAGCGCATCCAGTGGCAGCCACTCAGGCTGAGTGAGTGCGTTTGCATCTTCGGGGAAACGGATGGAGGTGGCAGACGGCCGTTCTACCAAATAATAAAGCGCGGACAAGTGCCAGAAACAATCATCTTCTTGCCGATATTGATTCTCGATAAAAAGGAGAGAGCCTAAAATCGGGGTGATGTCTGCCAGTTCACGAAAATAATGGCGAATGGCCTGAGTGGGTTCTTCATTTTCTGCCACGATTCGTCCAGGAGGCAGCAAAAGCTGAGTTTCCTGATTGCGCAGGAGTAAAATTTGATTGTGCTCTATAAAAATACCATAAACAGCAGGGCGAAAAGTGAGGTTTTCAGGAGATACTATTGTGGCCTGACCTTGATCATTGAAGATTTTAATCGTTGTCATGGGCTGTACCTCAATTGGTGGTTAAGCGGGGAAACTATTCTGCCATAGGAACGAGGAGCAGTTCCTTACGTAGCTGTGATGTTTGGTCTGCAAGCGTCCCAAGAACGCCGTTGATAAAACGCGGAGCGCTGTCAGAGCCGTATGTTTTGGCTAACTCAACAGCTTCATTGATGGCGACTTTCACTGGGGTATTGGCATCAATCAGAAACTCATAAATGGCAATGCGCAAAATATTGCGATCAATAACAGCCATCTGGTCTAGCGGCCACTCTGGCGCGTAACGGGCAATTAGCATATCCATCTCTTCCTGATGCTCAATGGTGCCTTGCACGAGCTGTGAGGCAAATTCAACACCAGCTTGCTCCATGTAGTTCTCAGCAAGGCGGCGCTGTAAAATCTCACCAGGTGGATGATTGGCTATATCGTATTCGTAAAGTGTCTCAAGGGTTACACGCCGTGCGCGTCTTCTAGTTTTCATGTGCTTCAGCCAGTTCGGATAGCCTCAGACTGCTTCTCCCTGAGTATATACGACATCTTCTACATGCACGTTAACTGCTTCTATAGGAATGCCCACCATCGTATCTATGGCCTCGGAAACGGCCGTTTGTATACCCCGACTTGCTTCCATGATGTTAACATGCGGATCCATTATAACGTAAATATCAATTTTTACCTGATTTTGGTCACCAACTTGCAGCAAAACACCATCCTGCCGTACATCTTTGCGGAAAAGTCGCGCCACATCAGCCGGAATCGGTGCCATTTTGGCGACACCCTCCACGCGCAAAGCGGCGTTCAAGGCAATTGTTGCTAATACACCAGGTGCTACTTCAATGCGACCAACGCTCTCTTTCATCTCACTCATACGTTCACTCGTAAACAAGGCTCAAACCCGATTGTATTGAAATTGATAATCTGGTAAAAGAGATAAGCTAATATTTAGCGCTTCATCTTAAGTTCGTGCTGTAAGGTATTGCCACTACATGGCAATGCCACCATCTACGTTAATCACTTGCCCAGTGATATAAGCCGCTTTATCTGACGCTAAAAACGAAACGAGATACCCTATTTCCGGTAACTCACCCCAACGACCAAGCGGGATATATGCCAATGACTTCTCTTTTAAATCGTCTGCTAACACATCCGTTAAAGCGGTTAGGAAAAAGCCGGGTGCGATGGCATTGACTGTAATTTGTCTAGGCGCTAATTCTTTTGCCAATGACTTGGTGAAACCAATCACACCTGCTTTAGAAGCAGCATAATTTGATTGTCCACCTTGCCCAACTAATCCGACAACAGAAGAAATGTTGATGATGCGGCCACCTTGTTTGCGCTTCAGCATAGGACGGGCAACAGCCTTACAACAATTAAACACGCTTTTCAGGTTTGTGTCTAGCACGACATCCCAATCATCTTCATTCATCATCGGCAGCAGTTTGTCTCGGGTAGTACCTGCATTATTAACCACTATATCGATATGGCCGTAAGTGTCAATAGCTGTTTTGACCAGGGTTTGTGCTTCATTAAAATTAGAGACATCTGCCTGAACGGCCGTTGCCACACCCCCATTCGCCTTAATTGCCGCTACTACTTCTTCCGCCGCATCTGCACTTGAGTTGTAATTGACTACAACTTTAGCACCATTTGCCGCCAAATCTTCGGCAATGGCTCGTCCAATTCCTCGTGATGCCCCCGTCACTAAAGCTACTTTTCCTTCCAACATCACTGTTTTCTCCTGTATATTAAACACGGAGAGCACAGAAAACGCGGAGAAAACCCTCTGCGCCTTTGCATCTCTGCGTTATGAATCAAAGTTCAAATGACAACCGTTTTGTTTGGCGGTCAATGCGCTTCATCAATTTCAACAATACATCTCCGGGGCCAACTTCTAACACAGCATCCACGCCCTGCTCAACCAGATAAGTCATCGACTCTGTCCAGCGTACAGGCGCTGTCAATTGGGCTGCCAATTCGGCACGAATCTCATCAACGGTATTGAGTGGTTGCGCAGAGACATTGCTGATAATCGGGATTTGTGGTGGCTGTATGGGAGTGGCCGCAATCGCTTTTGCAAATTCGACAGAGGCGGAGGCCATGAGCAGGGAATGAGCGGCAATCGTAATGGGCAGCACAACGACTTTGCGTGCGCCAGCCTCTT
>JACSSI010000748.1 GCA_014879345.1 Anaerolineae bacterium
CACAACAGCCAATGGCGGCGCCCCTTCTACGCCAATGACAATTTGATAAGCGGCTAAAAGCCCCGTTAACAAGAGCAGGATACGGTCGAGCGCAGACATTTTTTTCATATTGTTTTCCAAACCTGACAGGTTTATGACGATGCCTTACCGGTCAATCCTTTTTTCATAGCAAACCATCTTAAAGGGCAGCCTCGGTTGTAAACCTGTCAGGTTTTTAGACCCCTAAACAAAAATAAACAACAGCATCGTACTGAGCATATACAACGACGCATACTTAAACAGACCAAAGTTAAGCCGCTCTGAGGGCGTGGTGGAACTGCGAATTGCCAGCAGCAGCAGCCCCGCTGACAGCACCACCAGCAGACGCAGGTAGCCCACTGTCAGGCCGATGCCGTAAGCAGCGATCACCATCATTAGCGCCGCCAGGACGCTGGAAATGGCAATGATAATGTGGGTGGTTTGTTCTCCATAAGCAGCCGGAAACGTGGGCACACCGGCTCGCTCGTAATCGTCGCGGTAGCGCAGGCTGAAGGTCATGATGTGGGTGGGAATCCAGAAGAGGACGGCCAACGCCAGCGCTACGCCGACCCATTCAATCTCCCCCATGCCCAGGGTGCGACCGGCCAGCACCGGCATACCGCCAGAGACGCCGCCCCAAATAATGCTCCAGGGGGTGCGCCGCTTGAGCCAGATGGTGTAGACGACGACATCAAAGAACAGCCCGGCAAAGACGATGAGACCATACAGGGCATCCAGCGCCAGCGCCCAACTCACACCTACGACGGCCAAAATCAACCCCAGATATAACGCTTCGTTGGGGCTAACTTCGCCGGATGGCAACGGCCGTTTGGCGGTGCGGCTCATCTTGGCGTCAATATCCCGGTCGTACCACATGTTGAGGATGGTGCTGCCGCTGATCGCCAGGAAGAGGCTGCCCGTCAGCGCCAGCAGGATTTGCCAGTTGGTGACGGGACAGCGCGAACTCATGAACCCGGCCAACCCTGTCAGCAGCAGCAGACCTGTTTGCAAGCTTTTTATCAACGGCCAAAATCGTTTGAAGTTGGTGCGCAGTCTCGTGGTCATTGTCATCTCCATCTCCTGGAAAAAGGTTTGTAGTAACCACTTCAGTGGTTGGCGCTTACCAGCGCAGACGGCTAAAGCCGTTACTACGAACCTTTTCGTTTATTTAGCGCAGCGGAAACCGGCCGCTGGACTGTAATACGTCGGGCTGGCGCTGTTGTTTTTCCAGACACGCAAATCAACCGCATAGGAGTAAAAACTGCCGCCGCGCAGATAGCGATAATGTTGATCGGGGTAATCATCCCCCGTCCACTGCCAGACGTTGCCCGCCATGTCGTACAAGCCATAGGGACTGGCGGCGTTCAGCGTTTCATAGCCATCGTAGGTTTGGCCGTTATACAGCCCCACCGGTGTTGTATTGCCCAATTTGCCAAACAGCTTCTCAAACAAGTCAAACGAGGAGTAATAGTTGGCCTGGTTGCTCTCAATTTCATCCCCCCAGGGAAACGGCCGTCCCCGTCCGTCTACCATCTCCGTGCCACGCGCCGCCTTCTCCCATTCCGCCTCTGTGGGCAAGCGATACTGATAAAATTCACAGTACGCATTGGCGCCAAACCAGGAGACCATCGTCATAGGATGGTTGGCATATTCAGGAATAGACTCAAACTGTTCACCGTCAAAAGCAAGACGCAGCCCGGCTTCTTTCAGGGGGATGTACAGCTTGTCTCCGGCCGTGATTTTTTCTTCATGTTCGTACCCATCAAAGGGATCGCCTGGATAATCTCCAGCAACGCCATACAGCACTTGCACCGTTTCACCGGCCTCTACATCCACATCGCCAATGCGGATAACGCCTGCCGCCAACGCCTCGTTGAGGAAATGGGCGTACTGTTCATTGGTGACGTTGGTAATCATGATTTCGTAGTCGTCTACCATCGTCATGTGGTTGTGCTGGCCGTAGGGAAATTCCCCGGCCGGTACGTGCGCCCACGCTTCCGAGTCTATGCCCGTATCTACGTACGGCGGGGTGACGGCGCTGATGTCGGGGGCAGAATCGCAAGCAGCCAGCAGTAACATGATGAGGATTAAGGTGAGGAGAATCTGTTTCATGATGAAGTCTCCTTGAGAACGGCCGTTAACTCTTCTTTGCGCCGCTCCTGTTCCGCCAGTTCCAACTCAGCCGCCTGTTGGCGCTCCTGAGACAATTCCGTCGTCCACACGCCCTTCTTGCGGAACAAATCGACCAGTCGCCACCCCATAAAAGCGGCCAGTGCCACTAAAACCAGCGCCAGACCAATATCAGTCAGTAGCATCGTCCAGTTCACTATCCCTTGCTGTTCCACTTCCGAGACAAACAGGCGCTTCATGGAGAAAATCGTCACCGAGCCAAAAGCCAGGTCAGACATGATAATTATCGTCCAGCCAAACCAGCGGCGCGCCTTGCCTTTCAAACCAGACAAATCGGCGAAATAGAGCAAGATGATGGTGGCGATCAGTCCGGCCAAGATATGCCAGTGTCCGGTGAGGGTGATGCGTTCTTCTCGATGGGGCCAGACGCGAATGATCTCATCCAGTTTAACCGCCATAAAAATGCCCACCCCGCTGACCGTGAAGTTCATAAACACCATCTGCCAGCCGACGCCAAATTTCAGCGGATCATGCACCAGCGCTTTCACTTTTTGCCAGACAGAGGGCTTGACGATCTCCTGCTCCGCGATGCGTTCTCGAATAAGCATCCGCCAGGAGTAAATGACAAACATGAGCGCCGCCAGCAGCACCCCCACCGAACCGACGTAAATCGTGGTGTGCGCCCATTCCACCCACACCACCGACAGCGCCCCGAAGGTGATGACAATCGTCCCGATAATCATCAGCGGCATGGCGATGCGGTGCAGGATACCTTTGAAATCGAGCCAGCGCCCCACAA
>JACSSI010000749.1 GCA_014879345.1 Anaerolineae bacterium
TGCTGCGCCATTTCCAGGTATCTACCTTGTCCGCCTTTGGCATCGAGGGCAAATCCCTGGCGACCCGCGCCGCTGGTGCTGTGCTCTACTACCTGCAAGAAACGCAAAAAGGAGCCATCGGCCAGGTGCAACGGCTCACCTTCTACTCCACCGCAGGCTACATGGCGCTGGACAGCAATACCCGCCGCAACCTCGAACTGCTGGAATCGCTGGCTGGTGTGCGCCAAAATTCCCTACTGGGCATCCTCGACAAAACCACCACGCCGATGGGCGCGCGTCTCATGCGCAAACGCATCACCCGTCCCCTGCTCACCGTCGAACCGCTCAACGCCCAGCTCGACCAGGTGGAAACTTTCTACACCGACACCCTGCTCCGCGCCGACATCCGCGCCACGCTCAAAGGCTTGCCCGACCTGGAACGCCTCACCAACCGCGTTCTCAGCGGCAAAGCGGTGCCGCGTGATTTGGAGTACATCAAGTTGGCGTTGGAAGCGGTACCGGAAATCAGTAAACAATTAAAGATTGATGATCAAAGATTAAAGAATGAACTCGCAGCACCCATCTTCAATCTTCAATCTTTAATCTTAAATCTTGATCCGTGCCCGGAAGCGGCAGAACTGATTGCCCGTGCTATCGCCGACGACGCGCCCACCAATTTCAACAAGATGGGCGTGATCAAGCCCGGATTTTCGGCGGAACTGGATGGCGTGATGAACTCGTCGGCCCATGCGCGGCAGTGGGTGGCGCAGTTAGAGCCGCGTGAACGGGAACGGACGGGCATCGCCTCGCTCAAGGTGGGTTTCAACAAGGTGTTTGGCTACTACATCGAAGTCACTCACGCCAACAGCAACACCGTGCCTGATGATTACATCCGCAAGCAAACGCTCACCAACGCCGAGCGCTACATCACGCCGGAACTCAAAGAGTATGAAACGCTCATCCTCAACGCCGAAGACCGCATCCTGGAAATCGAGCGGCGCGTCTTCACGGAGCTTACCGGACAAGTGGCGCAACACGCCCAACGGCTGCTGGCAACGGCCGACATTCTCGCCCAAATTGACGTGGCCGCCGCCCTGGCCGAAGTCGCCGCCAACAACAACTACGTGCGCCCCATTCTCTCCAATGAAGACGGACTGATGATCGAAAACGGCCGTCATCCCGTCGTGGAACATGCGACCGGCACTCAAATTGGCGACCGCTTTGTGCCCAACAACGCCCATTTCAACAGCGCCGACCGCATCCAAATCATCACCGGCCCCAACATGTCGGGTAAAAGCACCTATTTGCGGCAGGTGGCGCTCATCGCGCTCATGGCGCAAATAGGCAGTTACGTGCCAGCGGATGAAGCCCATATTGGACTGGTGGATCGTATCTTCACACGCATCGGGGCGCATGACGAACTGCATCAGGGACGCAGCACCTTCATGGTGGAAATGGTCGAGGCGGCGGAAATTCTCAACCACGCCACCCACCGCTCCCTGCTCATCCTGGACGAAATCGGGCGTGGCACCAGCACCTACGACGGGCTGGCAATTGCGTGGTCGATGATCGAATACCTGCACAATCACCCACGCCTCAAGCCGCGCACCCTCTTCGCCACCCATTACCATGAACTGGTCGGTCTAGCTGACTTGCTCCCCATGGTCGCCAATTACAATGTGGATGTGGCAGAAGAAGGGGATTCGGTGGTGTTTTTGCACAAAATTGTGCCGGGTGGCGCGGATCAGAGCTATGGCATACACGTGGCGCAGTTGGCCGGACTGCCCCGTGACGTGATCAACCGTGCCAATGAAATTTTGAAGGAATTGGAGAGACATGCCCCGACAACGGCCGTTGAACCCAGCCGCTTCAATGTGGGCCAACAAGTCGCCCTGTTCCCTGAATCGAGCCCCATTCTCGACGAACTAAGCGACCTGGACGTGAACACGCTCACGCCGCTGGAAGCCATCAATAAATTGTATGAATGGAAACGCAAGTTTGCCAAGGACAGTTAACTTATGAAACCTATCATACCGCCAAAACTTAAACCAGGTGATGAAATTCGAGTCATCGCGCCATCTACGACGCTGGCTATTATTCATCAAGATCAGCGTGAACTGGCAAATCGACAGTGGCAAAAAATAGGATTCCATGTCACCTTCAGCCAATACGCAGATGAGAAAAATCGATTCAATTCATCCAGCATCGAACACCGACTCAGCGACCTACACGACGCTTTCCGTGACCCTCAGGTGAAAGGCATTCTCACCGCCATCGGTGGCTACAACGCCAACCAACTGCTGGATGACCTGGATTACGACCTCATTGCCGCCCATCCCAAGTTGCTGTGCGGCTTTTCCGACATCACCGCCCTGAGCAATGCCATCTTCGCCACAACCGGCCTTGTCACCTACTCGGGGCCTCATTACTCTACGCTGTCGATGAAATACGGCGCAGAGTATACTATCGACTCTTTCCAGAAATGTGTGATGGCATCAGAACCATTTGCCGTGCCACAGGCAGCAAATTGGAGCGATGATGCCTGGTATCGGAACCAGGAACGGCGTGAGTTCCTGCCCAATACAGGATATTTGGTGATTAATGAAGGGGAGGCAAACGGCCGTTTACTAGGCGGCAATCTCTGTACATTTAATCTACTACAGGGCACGCGCTACCTGCCAGATTTAGCAGGTTCCATCTTGCTCATCGAAGACGATTTCGAGTCTCAAGCCGCCACCTTTGATCGGGATCTGCAATCACTCATCCATCAACCCGGTTTCAATGAAGTGCAAGGTCTCATCATCGGCCGTTTCCAAAAAACCTCCGGCGTAGCGGATGACACCCTCATCGAAATCATCCGCACCAAAGCTGCTCTGAAAAACATGCCCATCATCGCCAACGCCAGCTTCGGCCACACGACCCCTCAATTCACCTTTCCCGTGGGTGGTCAAGGCACACTCATC
>JACSSI010000750.1 GCA_014879345.1 Anaerolineae bacterium
AGATCATCCGCTGCGGGTGCGGCCAGAACTGTGCCAAAAACAGGGCGGTCTATTCCCCATTTTGCGTGAGGCGACGCCTGTGCGCATGGATTTGACCCACAGCGGCTGGAGTGACATCTTCTTCCTCGGTATGGATTTTCCGGAAGGCGCCCGGGTGATCAATACGTCTATTGATTTGAGTGTAAGGAGAAACGGCCGTTCCCAGACCCCCAGTTCGCCCGTAGAAGCCTATTTCCGCGTCATCGACGAACCCATCCTGCGCCTCACCAGCGTCGATTTGCAAGCCACCGCCGACATCCGCTCGCTGGCTGAACTGTTCGACTTTGCCAGAGATTATTTAGGTTTGCTCAAAGCGGCCGTCATTGCCGCCGGCATCGTGCCGCCCGGCATGGAAGGCGCGGGGCAGCCCCTGTCTGAATTGTTGGCGCAGTTAGTCGGCGCTGGCAACGGCATCGAAATCGTCAGCCATGTCAACAACATTCCCAAAGGGTCTCGCCTGGCCGTTTCCACCAACCTGCTGGCATGCCTCATTTCCGTTTGTATGCGTGCCACACGACAGGCAGAATCATTGACAGGGCCGCTGGCAGAAGATGAAAGGCGGCTGGTGGCAGCGCGTGCCATCCTGGGTGAGTGGATTGGCGGTTCTGGCGGCGGCTGGCAGGACTCCGGCGGCGCCTGGCCGGGCATGAAACTGATCACCGGGCAGTTGGCTGGCCCCGATGACCCGGAATATGGCATTAGCCGAGGCCGTTTGTTACCGGGGCATCGCATTTTTACGCGCGATGAAGTCTCCCAGTTAACGCGGGAAAAGCTGCAAGACAGCCTCGTACTCGTTCATGGCGGTATGGCGCAAGACGTTGGCCCCATTTTGGAAATGGTGACAGAGAAATATCTGCTGCGTTCTGAAGCGGAATGGCAGGGCCGC
Source organism: Anaerolineae bacterium (assembly GCA_014879345.1). Classification (GTDB taxonomy): domain Bacteria; phylum Chloroflexota; class Anaerolineae; order Promineifilales; family Promineifilaceae. Next base: position 926 of record JACSSI010000750.1, read on the forward strand.
CAGGACGGGATGGCAATATTGGACGAGATTATTGATCTGCTGGGCGCGGGTGATGTACGTACCATTGGCAGCGCCACCCAGCGCAACTTCCAGGGCCCGATTCAGACCATCATTCCCTGGGCGGGCAACCTCTACACTGACCTGCTCATTGAGCGGGTTGCTGATGAATTTGGCGACGATTTTTGGGGCTTTTGGATGCTTGGCGGCATGGCTGGCGGCGGCATGGGCTTCATTTTCAACCCATCACGCAAAGCAGAAGGCCAGGATCGTTTACAGGCGATTATGAGTGAGGCGAAACGGCAGCTAGAGTCTGCGGTTCCCTTTGCTATGGAGCCAGTCGTTTATGATTTTGCTATCAATGAATTTGGCACAGTTGCCGACTTGCTGCGTGGCGAAATGGCGCTCATGCCAGCGGGCTATTACACCCAGGCCGTCCCAGATTTGCTGCGTCAGGATTTGCGCGGTCTAACGCCGATGCGTCAGGCGGAATTGGATGCGTTTGGCGAGGCGTGTCGCCGCTATCCTTCTTTGCAAGGCATGGTGCAGACGCTGTTTGACCGCCTGCTGCCCAGAGCGGCCGTTGCTGAGGCGGGTGAAGGTGATTTGCAGGTGTTGCTAGACCGCTTTGGTTTTGACAGGGTGCAGCATGAGCAAATTCGTGCTGATTTGAAGAATAATCGCATTGGTTTAGCCCAAAATCGGCTGCCAGTCAGCAGTGATATTCGAGATGTGCAGGCTGGCGATGTGATTGATGCGACGAATAACGCATTAGCCGGATACCGCGAGGTGGGCATAGATGCGCTGAAAGCGGGGAAACTGGCTGTGGTGACGCTGGCTGGTGGTGCAGGCAGTCGGTGGACGAAGGGTGCAGGCGTGGTGAAGGCGCTCAATCCGTTTGCTAAATTGGGGGGTCGCCACCGTAATTTCCTGGAGATTCATCTGGCGAAAAGCCGCCGGGTGAGCCGCCTGATGGGAACGCCGCTGCGCCATGTCATCACGACGAGTTATTTAACGAATGAGCCGATTTCTACCTGGCTGGCGCGTGAGCAAAATTATGGATATCCGGGGCCGCTGCTGCTTTCGCCGGGGCGCATTGTGGGGCTGCGTATGGTGCCGATGGCGCGTGACCTGCGCTTTGCCTGGGAGGAGATGCCGCAGCAGCTTCTTGATGAGCAGGCGCAAAAGATGCAGGACAGTGTGCATCAGGCGCTTATCGGGTGGGCGCAGCAAACGGGTGAGGGTAGCGATTATACGGATAATTTGCCGCGCCAATGCCTGCATCCGGTGGGGCATTGGTATGAGGTGCCGAATTTGCTGCGAAATGGGGTGCTGCGGGATTTGTTGGCGGAACGGCCGTTTCTGCAATATCTCATGGTACACAATGTTGATACCCTGGGCGTGGATGTCGATCCCGCCATCCTGGGCTGCCACATCGAGTCGGGGGCGGCGTTGACGACGGAAGTGATTACGCGCCGCATTGAGGATCGCGGCGGCGGGTTGGCGCGGATTGACGGCAAGCTGCGCCTCATCGAAGGCATGTCGCTGCCGCGCGAGGAGATTGAATTTAATCTTACCTACTATAATTCATCGACCACCTGGGTGGACATAGATAAGCTGCTGGCGGCATTTGGTTTGGTGCGAGCGGATTTGGTAGATCAGGAGAAAGTGATAACGGCCGTTCGCCAGTTAGCTGCCAGAATGCCCACCTACATCACGCTCAAAGATGTTAAGAAACGCTGGGGTCACGGCCAGGAAGACATATTCCCCGTCACCCAGTTTGAAAAGCTGTGGGGAGATATGACGGCGCTGCCTGAATTAGATTGCCGGTACGTGGTAGTGCCGCGCTTGCGTGGGCAGCAGATCAAGGAAGTTGATCAACTGGATGGTTGGCTGCGTGACGGCTCGGCCGCTTATTTAGAGAGTTTGTGCGAGTGGAGTTGATCTAATAGACCTGACACCTTATTTTTGTGCAAAAATAAGGGGGTAGTATTGTAATTGACATAAATCCGTGCAAA
>JACSSI010000751.1 GCA_014879345.1 Anaerolineae bacterium
TTAACCATCTATCAAATTGAACATGAAATACAGCAGATAATCTGGAATCATAGCCAAGCTGAATCCTGGCGGATTCCCCGTCTTGTCAGGTGGTTGGATGGGTATGTAGCTGATTTGTTTAGGGAAATAGAGAAATAGAAGATCAACCTAGTAAATTTTGTGCAGCCAGAGCCAAAATGGCTCAAAAACGCAAAAAATGAACAGCTTTGAAAAGGAGATAGCGAGGCATATATGGATCAGAAAGTGTTTTGGATTGCTTTATCAATAGTTTCCCTCATCATGACTATCCTATGGTATTTTATATGGCCTGTGGAAAAGGGAGTTGACCAGAGTGGCATCAGTTATTTTATAATTCGCTGGGGACACCTCATCACCTGGCTTTTTATCCTGATTGGTTCTCTCTTAAAACTTTACGAGCCTGATAAAAATACGATCTCAACGCTATTTTTTCAAGCCGGGGGCATATCTTACCTGTTGTTCATTTTAGTAACATATGTTTTTAATTGACGATTCCCCCCATCTATTCCTTAACGTAATGGTTGTGTAATGATACTTAAAAAACGCTTTATTTATGGCGGCGGGTTGTGTAGAATGCCTCTATGTTCGTTTGCACATTATTTCACAAACACGCTTTCTGGAGCAGTCATTTCTCTCCAGAAACCATAAAATAGTAAGAGGTATTTTCACATGGAAATGGTAATTGATTTTCCGGGCGGGGCGCGTGTTGATGCGCATTTTGGCCCATTTACAATAGAAACAGATCAACCGACTTATGGCTATCAACCAGAAGCACCAACCCCCTTCGCCACATTCCTGGCATCGTTAGGCACATGCGCCGGTATTTATGTTTTAGGCTTTTGCCAACAACGGGGTATTTCAGCCGAAGGGATTCGCATTGTGCAGACCATGCGCAGCAATCCAATGACCCACATGGTAGACAAAATCGATTTAGATATTCAACTGCCCGCAGACTTCCCTGAGAAATACAAAACGGCCGTTATCCGTGCCGCCGATCAATGTGCTGTCAAAAAACATTTGGAAAACCCGCCCACCTTTGACGTGTACACCAGCACCCTGGCCGAAGGTGTGCCAGCTTAATCGGCAACTGAAACTGACGTTTTTCCAAATTCTTTTGTAAGGGCGGTTCTCGAACCGCCCTTTTTCTATTCGACTAAAACAATAATTTTGCCAGACTCCAGCCCTATATCAGCAGCTTGTTCAAATATTGCAGCCTGAACACGCCATTGGGCAACTGCTCTAAAAAAGAAACGGCCGTGTTGTCATGGCTAAAACGGTTGTCGTCGCTGCGCGGCATCTCCAGGAATCGTTCAATCAGGCGGCTGGCCAGGTAGCCATGACACACCACCAACACGCTATCCGTTGTATCGCTGTGCCGGGCCAGTAAACGCTCATGCGCCCTGTCGATACGGGCAAACCCCTCTTGAAACACTTCATCATCATATGGCAAAGCCGTATGACCCGCTAACAGGGTAAACAACCCCGCCACCTGCTCCTCGATGATAATGGGACGCGCCGAATTTGAGCGCAGGGGAATGGGGGCGGTCAGATCAGCTTGCCAGCACGCTTCCGCTAACTCAGGCCATATTTCGGCAGAACGGCCGTTTTCCCGCAAATAAGGCGCAATCGTCTTCAGCGCCCGCTCCAGCGGGCTGCAATAAATCACATCAAACTGATAACCAGCCAATCCTTCAATCAACCGCTCCGCCTGTTCATACCCATATACAGACAGCACATCATTTGCCGTCGTAGAATAATCACCTGTGGCATTACCCACCGTTTGTCCATGTCTCAAAATCGTTACATTCATATGTCCCTTCCAATACAGGTTTTGGCTCCTGTGCAGCATCCACCCCAATTTAATTTGAGTCAATTGTAATTTAAGCCGGGATTGAGGCAACCGTATTGCTTCAGCATCACCAATTTGAAACCTTTTACTATTGTTCTCGTTTTAATAACTAAAGCGCTTTTCACAAACAGGATCAAATTATGATAATGATTGACGAGTCAAGCAGCGACAAACAACTGGTCCAACAAATACAACAAGGCAGCGGTGAAGCCATGTCCATACTCTACCGACGACACCAGCCAGCAGTCCTGCGTTACGTTCAAGTGCGCATCTACAACTGGCAGCAAGCCCAAGACCTCACCGGCGAAATCTTTCTCAGCGTGGTGTCCCACCTGCCCCAATACCAGATTACTGGTGCGCCCTTCACCGCCTGGCTCTTCCGCATCGCGCACAACACCGTCATTAGCCATCGCCAAAAAGAAAGCCGCGCCCCCCTCGACTCCATCAGCTATGCTGACAACCACAGCCGCCCTGAAGACAACCCGGCATACCTTGTTGAAAACAAACTGGAAATGGATTGGGTCCGGCAAGGCTTACAACAGCTGGATGAAACGCAGCGCGATGTCATCATCCTGCGCTTTCTCATCGGCCTCTCTCTTCAAGAAACTGCCGACGCCCTCGAAAAAAGTGTCGGTGCCATTAAAACATTGCAGCATCGCGGCATCCTCGCCCTGCGAGTCGCCCTACAGACAGCCTAAAAGGCGGAAAAAATGAACCAAACAGAAGATTTACTCCAAGAATTAATCGAACAACTAGAAAATGGCGAAGCCGTAGACACAGTCGCGGCCGACCTGCCGACCCAAGAAGCCGAAGTCATCCGGCTTATCGCCGCCTTGAAACAAACCCCGACACCTGCCGCAGATGAGGCTGTTATCGCCGCCCAGGAAGCACAACTGCTAACGGCCGTTCACGCCCAATACGCCACCCCTAATTTCAGCACAGCCGCCAAGCCGCCGTTAACGGCCGTTCTCCTCAAATATTTGCAAGATGGCTGGATCGCTCTCACCAACAACCGTGAACTCGCCCTTGGTCTCGCCGCCCTTGCCCTCATCATCGCCGCTGTCTGGCTG
>JACSSI010000752.1 GCA_014879345.1 Anaerolineae bacterium
TGGCTGGTGCAAACGAAGCTGTATCCGCCGCAGTTGCGGGTGGATGCTGTGCCGCGTTATCGGCTGTCTGGCTGGTTGGCGGAAACGGCCGTTTCCACCCCCGTCACCCTTATCTCAGCCCCCGCTGGTTATGGCAAAACAACCCTCTGCGCCTCCCTGACATTGACACAGCCAGATGTGCCACTGGCCTGGCTTTCCCTGGATGAGGATGACAATGATGTCAGTGGTTTTATGGCGGCGTTGATTGGGGCGCTGCAAGTGATGGAGCCTGCCTTTGGCGCGACGGCACAACGTTTGCTGCCTACTTTAGCCAGCATGAGTGAACAGGATAACGGCCGTTCTGAAATCAGGCGCTTCATGGGCGTGCTGCTCAATGATGTGGTGAATGATCTGCCGGATGAGTTTGTGCTGGTGCTGGATGATTTGCATGTGATTGGAAACGGCCGTTTGCTGCTGGCGCTCGACTATTTGCTGGAACGGCTGCCGTCACAAATGCATTTGGTACTGGCTGTACGGCGGGATCCGCCGCTGGCGTTTCCCCGTTTGCGGGCGCGGCAGCAGTTGGCCGAACTTCGGTTGATCGATATGCGTTTTACGCAGGATGAGGCGGAAGCCTTGTTCAATGACAGCCTCGCTTTTGGCCTCTCTGCTGATGAATTGAACCAGTTGCAGAGCAGTACGGAAGGCTGGGCGGCTGGCTTGAGCTTGTTTGCCAACTCGTTAGCGCCCTTATCGCCACAAGAACGCTCAGAATGGCTCACCCATCTTTCACAATCTCACCGGCATATTTTTGATTATTTAGCGGAAGAGGTGCTGTATCGGCAGTCTCCTGAGATTCAGCAGTTTTTGCTGCAAACTTCGATTCTACAAGAGCTGACACCGGCCTTGTGTGGCGTGGTTACAGGACGGTCAGATACGGCCGTTTTGCTGGAATCATTGTACCAACGGAATGTGTTTGTTTTGGCTGTGCAGGAAGGGAATGCGGGGGCGGTTTACCGGTATCATGCGCTGTTTGCTAATTTTTTGCGCCATGTTTTGCTGCGCAATCATCCCGATCAGGTTTCAGTATTACATCAGCGGGCAGCAACGGCCGTTGCCACCCTCCAACGCAAAATTTACCACTTAGGCCAGGCAGGATTGTGGGATGAAATGGCAGTCGTCATCAGCGAGGTTGGTGAAGAGGTCATCCGTCAGGGTCGATTAGATACGCTGGTGAGTTGGATTCGCACCGTACCCGAGGACACAGCCAGCCAGCATCCCTCTCTTGCTTACTTTCAGGGTTTGGTCGCCATCCAAAAAGGCGAGTTGGAACTGGCTGAACATTTCCTGAATGATGCCCGACAAGCGTTTGCCGAAAGAGGGGACAAGGTTGGCCTGGGGGCAGCGTTGGCGAGTCTGGGCAGTGTGGCTTTTTTACAGCTTCGTCCAGATGTGAGCCTGGAGATGGTGGCATTGGCGTTGGCGCTGCCCTTGACAACCGCGATGCATGTGCAAGCGTTGATGACTCGGGCGTCTATCAATTTATTTGTGGCGTCTGATTGGTTTCGTTCTGCTGTTGATTTAGACCAGGCATTGTCGCTGGTGCAATCCAGTCAGGATGAATTGGCGCTGCTGGTGCTGACGTTTTATCTGGGTCAGGAATTTTTGGCGCTGCCAGGCGTTTTGGAAAAGGTGGAAGCCTTCTATCAGGAAATCGAGGCGGATTTGGGGGATGTGGTGTCTCCTATACGCCTGGGGGTGGCAGATGTGTTGACTTACATTTATCTGCGGCGGGGGCAGTTGACGGAGGCGATTGTCGCTGGGCAGCAAGCCGTTGTCATTAAGGACCAGCTCAATGGCTACCCGTTTTTGGGTATGAATGCCGCTGTCACAGTCGCTTCAGCCTTTGCCGTGAACGGCCGTTACCAGGAAGCTGACCAGTATCTCAAACAAGCCCAATCCCAGTATGATGAGTTAGAGTGGAATCAGATTACGGGCTTTGGTGGTTTGTTTACATTGGCGCGGATTCGTTGGTTGCAGGGGCGTGTTGACGAGGTGCGGCAAGTTTATGAGCAGATGCACATTGCTACCAAGCTGCCCACGATGCCAGCGGCAACCGTTTTACGTTTGCTGGTGAAGGGTTTGTTGGCATTGTCGGGGCAAGATTTGGAACAAGCGGAGCGCAGTTTTCAGGAAGCGGTGACAATTGATGCAGATGCGTATGTGTCGTCGATTTATTGTTGCCCACAGCTTTTGTTGGCACATCTATACTGGCGGCGGCAGCGTTTTAATTTGGCCTGGAAGACGTTTGCGCCTATTTTGCGCCGTTGTGAAGTGGAAAATACACCAGGGGTCATCTTGCAGGAAGGGGCGTTGGCTGTGCCGCTGCTGAAATTAGCCAATACCCATGAAACGGGTGTGGACGCTAACGCTTTTGGCGCTTATGCGGAAAGATTGCTGCTGATGTTGGAAACGGCCGTTTCCGCCCCCCCACATGTATCATCCCCCATAGAAGAAAATCCCCTAACCGAGCGTGAAATGGATGTGCTTCAATTGTTGGCACAGGGAGCCAGCAACAGAATGATTGCTGATGCGTTGGTGGTGAGCCTGCCAACCGTCAAAAGCCATGTTTCGCACATCTTGTCAAAACTCCATGCCTCCTCCCGTGGTGAAGCCGTTGCCCTTGCCCGAAATCAGCAGTTGATTTAGCTCTTCTTCTCTCCATTTAGCGACCGTCTAAAAAGAATACCCTATTTAGGTTTGTAGTAACCACTTCAGTGGTCATGACGGCACATGTAGATTGAGAAAATTTTTGCGCCATATAGGCCAGGGCTAAAGCCCCGGGCTATAAAATAGCGCCCAATAATGAATGTTAAAAATTTATGGGTCTTTGGGAATTCATGGGGGTTTACTCTCGTCATGCTGAGTGAAACGAAGCATCCCAGAGGTACG
>JACSSI010000753.1 GCA_014879345.1 Anaerolineae bacterium
AGCGGCGATGAGGGCGTGCCACAGCGCCGGGGAATGCTCGGGATGGATAAATATCTCGAAGGCGATCCGTTCGCCGGTATAGCCGGTGCGGGAGATGATGACATCATATTCGCCCAGTTTGCCCTGGGTGACACCTGCCCAGGGCAGCTTCTTGAGCCGCTGGGCAAAGGCATCATCTTTGCAAAGGGACAAGACGATATTGAGCGCTTTGGGGCCTTGCAGGGGCATATCGACGCGGCAGTCGTCGCCGTGCGCAGGGTCGCGCAGGTCTCTGAGGGTGACGGGATGCTGGATGCGGGCAAACGGCCGTTTCTCATCAATCAGTACGCGCCCTTCATTCACGGCATTCAACCAGGCCCAATCCTTGTCATTGTTAGAAGCGTTGACCACAATCAGGAAACGATCTTCACGCAGCCGGTAGATCATCAGGTCATCTATTACGCTGCCATCGGGCAGGAAGAAATAGGTGTAGTGTGATTGACCGACTTTGAGCGCACTGACGTCATTGGTCGTGACCGTGTTGAGGAACTCGACTACATGCTCGCCGGTGGCGTCGAACACGCCCATGTGGGTGGCGTCGAACAGGCCAGCCGCTTCGCGCACCGCCGCATGTTCTTCACTGACAGCGCTGTACCACACGGGCATTTCGTAGCCGCCAAACGGGATCATACGCCCGCCCATCTCGACGTGGGTTTCATAGAGTTTGGTACGTTTCATGGGCGGGTCGGCTGGCTCCTCCCAGGTGAACGGCGGCAGCGGCTCGCCGCCTGTGCGCTGCTCTGCCCCGATGAAGAAGGGCTTGGTGTCAGCAAATGCTTCGGCATCTTCTTCTTTGTTGAGCGATTTGGAAAGCTCCAACACACTACCCATGACGGCTTCGGCTCCCTTTTCCAGCAGGTTTTCGGGCGGCACTAGCTTGACTGTTACCGGGCCAGGTAATTTTGCATATAAATCGGAGAATTCGACGTAACCATCAGACAGATCAGAAAGCCAAACGGCCGTTTTCTGAGCATCTGCCTTGTCTGAAAATAACAGGTGGAACCGGTCGCCCTCGACACGGTAGAGCGTGGCATCCACATCTAAATCGGGGCCGAAGAGGTGGGTGGCTTGCGTTTCGTCTATGGGCAGTGCCACCACATCACTGGTGAGCGCCTGATTGAGCAGCGATTGGGCTGCTGTCCCCCGAATTTCCACGATGCGCCCGGCCGTTTCTGATTTCACACCGCGCAGTTGTTTCACCACATCACGGGCACTGTTCAGCGCAATCGGATCCACCTTTGCCCCGTACTCTTTTTTGCCGCCAATCACCATATAGGTAAACGGCCGACACGCTTTCAAGGTACCGGCAATCGCTTCCGCCAGTAAATCAACCTCCGTGTCGCCAAAGCCTAATTGACTAATCCACACCGTTCCCAGGCGCAATCCGGTGGGATTAAGTGCGCCTTTGTCGCCGGGAATGGTATTGCGATTGACCACGATGCCCGCCACATCCAGAATGCGGGCCGCCAAATCGCCCGTCAGATGAACACCATCCAGCGAAACGCTTTTGGTGTCGATGAGCAGTGTGTGGTTTTCCGGTGGTCCGCCGATGGTGCGAATGCCTGCTTCTTCCAGTTTGGCACTGAGGCGCCTGGCATTATCGACGATGCGCTGCTGCAAGGTGCGGAAGGTGTCGCTGTTGGCGAGTTTGAGCGCCACAGCCAGCGCGGCCATGGTGTTGAGATGGGGGCCACCTTGCTCCCCAGGGAAGACGGCGCTGTCTATTTTTTGAGATAGCTCGCGTTTGTGCGTCATCAACATCGCACCGCGCGGGCCGCAGAGGCTCTTGTGAGTGGTTGTCATCACCACGTCGGCGATACCGATGGGGCTGGGATGCACGCCAGCCGCGACGAGACCGGAGATGTGGGAGATGTCGGCCAGGAGGTAGGCTTTGCATTTATCGGCGATGTCGCGGAAGCGCTGCCAGTTGACGATTTTGCAGTAGGCAGAGAAGCCAGCGACGATGATTTGGGGCTTTTCGGATAGTGCTATCTTTTCGATGGCGTCGTAATCCAGTTCGTCTGTCTCTGGATTGACGAAGTAGGGAACGCTTTTGTAGATTTTGCCAGAGCGGTTTACGCGGGAACCGTGTGACAGATGTCCGCCATCGTTGAGGTTCAGCCCCATGATGGTGTCGCCCGGTTGCAGCAGGGCGGTGTAGACGGCGGAGTTGGCGGGCGCACCGCTGAGGGGCTGCACGTTGACGTAGAGTTGGCTGGCGCTGATGCCGTTGGCCGCAAACAGTTCGGCGGCACGACGGCGGGTGAGTGCTTCCAGCACGTCGGCATATTCCACGCCTTTGTAGTAGCGCGGGTCGCTGTTGCGCCGGTAATAAGCGAGTTCGTAATCCACATCGAGGATACGTTCTTCGTTGTGGCGGCGGCCTGCTTCACGAGGGTAGCCTTCGGCGTAGATGTTGCCAAAGGTGCTGGACATGGCTTCGCGCACGGCTTGGGGGGCATCGCTTTCTGAGGCGATGAGGATGATGGTGCTGTCTTGACGCTGGTCTTCGCGTTTGAGCAGTTGTTCGAGTTCGGGGTCTGTCTGGGCGAGAGACCCGCGGAAAATAAAATCTTGGGGCATGATGATCTCCTTGAAATTGACTTGGTTAGGTTGGGAAATTTCAGTGGGTTGAACCAAGTAGAATTTTAGCAGAATTTTGGGGATGGGGTAACGGCCGTTAGGTTGTGATAAAATCGAGCGAACTATGACTGATACACGTTATCCTCCACCGGAATATGAGCGCAGTGCTGTCGGAATTTTAGCTGAAATGAGCGATTTTCTGACTGGCACAGTGGATGTACATGAGGCCATGCAGGTGGGATTGGACACGCTGGTAAACTATTTAGGTGGCATCTTGTGTGTTGGCCTGACGGTATTGGAAAATGA
>JACSSI010000754.1 GCA_014879345.1 Anaerolineae bacterium
AATCATTTGAATAAATTATTGTTCTTTGTGTATTTGGGTGATTTCGCCTCGCCATTGTTGATTTATTACCTGTGTGGGACGATTATAAAATGAATGTTCTAGAACGTCTGCCTGAATATTGTATGCACCTACTTCCTTGAGATGCCAGTCAGATAGCGGCCATGTATGCCCATCTGGAACCATGATCCAATATATGTTGTATCCTTGCTCTTGCCATTGCTGCAAGGTTTGATCAAAGAGATCTTCATCTAGCGCTGCTGAGTCACGCAAAGTCAGTACGTAGTGGCCTTTGAGGAAGCGAAGAGGGGTGCCTAGTAAGTCACCTTGTCCAATAGGGGCTGGATCGTTAAAAATCAGGATGGAGCCTGGGGCAAGTTTAGCATCCAGTTGATCGATTTGGGGAAGGATACCCTGGTAATCCACCTGACTAATGAATCCTCGGGATAACCAGACAAATCCCCCTAACCAGGCAAGTGCCAATATTAGCGCTAAACTTGACGTTATGCTTTTCTTGTAAGAGGCTAACCAGCCAAGAAAATATGCGCCGCCTATAATGAAAACAGGCATGGTGGCTGGAACATATCGGCGCATGGCATAAATTTGGAAGTTGGTTGCCCGAATGTTAGTGATGTATATGATGGAAAAGAGGAGGGTGGTGGCAAGCATAACGGCCGTTGTCCCGTTCACTTTCCAAAGCCACAAACTAATGCCAGCAATGCCTAGCCAAACACCAAGCGGAGAAAGATACCATCCGATTCGTATCAGGTTTTCATGATTAAGCTGAGGAATCGTTGTCTCACCATAAGGATCGTTCCAATATATTACTTCACCAACATTCGGCCGAATAAACCAACCATATATCGCCCAAAGAATAAACGAGAGAATGAGAATAGTGAGTAACGGCCGTTGGTAACGGTCTACCAGTTGCACAAATTGGCGTCGATACCGGCCAAGCCCGACAACCAGCACCAATAAACCAATTGCTGCTGTCACTGGAATAATCCAATTTTTGGACAACAAGCGTAATGCAAAGCCAAATAATTCAAAAAAGTAGGGCTGCCCTTGCCAAAGTGCATGAACAAGGGAATGCAAAACAAGTAGAAATAGTGGCAGAAAAAACCAATTATACTCACGTTTCCACCCATTTCTTGCCCATAACCACACGCCGAACAACATAAATATAGGCAAGATAAAAAGCATATCAATGCGCACCAAAAAGGTTTGTCCCAACGCCAAACCCGCTAACAACCCCCATAATGGTCGCTCTTGGGTATCTTCAATCCACACGCTTAGGCTCCACAAACCTGTCCACAAGAGAAATTGCGTAAGTGGTTCGGTAGTAGGATATCGAGCAAACCAAACTTGCATTGCATTTAGCGTCAATCCAGCTAACGCTAATAAAGCAATTTCCCATCCAACTAACCGTCGTACCGTAAAATATATAGCCAAAGACCCTAACAAAGTCCAAAAACCTGTCAGCATCAGCTCAACTTGCACGCCACCTAAACTATAGGCAATTGCCTGCCATACCGGGTGCAGATGATAAAATTGAGGGATGATCTCACCAGCAGGTTCGCCGACTACAGAGAAACCTGGCAAGATATAGTATGGGGCAATTATATTGCTAATGGGGCGCAAGAAAGCCGAGTATAAGCCAGTTGGAAAACTGGCAAGCACATCGTCTTGAATGAGTATACTGCCAGTCTCTGCAACATTGACCCCTAAGTTAACATAAACCCCAGCGTCAGCGGCTCCGGTAATAAACTGATGTGGGCGAAAGAAAAAAAGAACGGCTACTATTAACCATATACCCAACGCCACGGATTCGACCCAATTAGGTAAAAAAGATAGCAGCCTCTTATCATCCGCTAAACAAGCAGCAGTCACACGCCACCCTGATTTATGCCTCTGTATACGCAGGATAAAGAATAAACAGAGTCCTCCCCAAAGTAATATCAATGCAAGAATTGAAAAAAAACCAACTTCCGCCAAAATGAAAGCCAACCAACCAATAACAATAATACCCAATGAGAGACATGCAAAAATCAGTTCGCTACGAGTGCCAACAAACGGCCGTTGTGTTTGCACTTGATTGACAATAAACCAACCTAGGAAAAAGGAAGCCCCAAGAATAACAAAGAACAGTATCAGTCCATGTACTAAAACAATGAATTCCATCACACAATAATAACCTTAATTACAAATCTTACCTGCTTTACTTTATTAAAAACACAACACAACTCCACAAAAAACATGCTATATCCATAGAACTGTTAGAAATCAGCGCCTAAAACAGACAGACATCTCTACCCTGTCCGTGAATTAAAAGAAAAATGGGTCTTTGGGAATTCATGGTGTTTTACTTTTGTCATTACTTCGGCAAGATCAGCAGATCCTAAAGAACCAAAATTTTTTATTCATAAACCACAAACGTTCATGTCGGTGTTGATAGAAAAATTCTGGTAAAATCACGACTATCTGAATGCAATTCAAAAAAAAAAAGGTAAACTAATGTCGGATACACAAAAAAAAGAATCAAACCCAGCCTCAAAACGTGACAAGTTAAATTGGAAGGGTGTCGTTCAATATTTTCAATACCACATACCACGTCTTTTAGGAAAAACACAACCAGTTATTCCATATTCGCCGGAAAAGGAACAAACTGCACTTCCACAAATCACAGCAGGGCGATGCTATAACATTAATGGTATTAAGCTAGAGATTTATGATTATGCTTCATCAGGTGCGGCAGACCTCATAGCGCAGGAATTAAGCAAAGAATATTATGGTTTAGATAGCATCCCCTTCGAAGAAAATGATGTGGTTATTGACATCGGTGGTCATGTGGGCATTCTTTCTATCTATTTAGCAAAATTACGCCCAAATATAACAATATACGCCTATGAACCAATTCCAGATAACTT
>JACSSI010000755.1 GCA_014879345.1 Anaerolineae bacterium
CGACGTGATTGGCTTGGATAACGGCCGTTTCAAAATCAAGCGAACTCAAATTTTCCCATTGCATAATGATTTGCTCCTCATGCTTCAGATTAAAACCGAAGTGGGAGTTTATCAATGTAAGCGCTTTCTTTCAACTAATTGGAGGGGGGAGATTGGTAAGGGGAACGGCCGTTACGCCATCAACTACTTCGCCGGTATCATCATCACCGCCAGATAGCCGTTAACAGATGTTAATCGGGCATACAGCGGGAACAGCTTCGTCACCCGCCGAAAATAAGGCGGCATTTGGTGACGGTTATCCACTTCCACAAAACCAAATTGCTCATAAAACACCACCAGCCGCGACATGCACGTTAACCACAGCGGCAAAGGGTGCTGCGCAATCAATGCTTCAATGATAGCCCGCGCAATGCCCTGATTGCGCCATTCGCTCACCACAGCAATCGACGCCAACTCCCGCGAGCCATCCCCGTGCGGCTTCACCTGCCCACAGCCAATGACAGTTCCCGATTCATCCAACGCCACCAAAAAGCGCTGCCACTTCAGCCCCATCGGGTTAATGCCAACCGTGCGAATTAGGGCTTTGATAGCAGGTTGATGTGCTTCTGTAGCGGGTTGGATGGAAAAGTTTTTCACGAAGTTTTCAAATTAAAGCGCAACTTCCCAGAGGTTCCAAACCTCCGTGAAGTTTATTTACGAAAGAGATTCAAGAGGATAATTTTTGAATAGCGTCACTATTTGCTAAAGACTCGACAACATGTTGGATGGTTTCTGAGCCATCAATCTCGTTAGCCACAGATGCCATTGCTTTGATGAGATCGAAGTAAAAGTCCGAATCACCAGTTAGCCGCTGCCAAAATTCTTGGCCTGGAATAACAGGATATGAATATTGCGTGACCAAGCGTTTGTAATGTGAATTCAATTCAGACTCCGTGCCATACAAAACACCCACAATCAGATCACCATAACCAATACGCAAATTATTTGTTTTAGCAAGGTTTTTGGCAGCGGTAAAATGCCCTGCAATTGTCTCTACATCATCTTTATTAATTGTATTTGGCCCTGCTTTAAGCTGACAGTATTTGCGCTCGCCATCAAGTTGATCCACAAATTCAATATCAATTCCGGCAATCATACTGCCAAATCCTTTTAGAACGTCACTGGCAAAACGCTGCATGTTGGTGCCAAAAGAGGTTGTGATCGAGGTGCCCAGAACACGTGGGTAAACAAGCGCCTTTGCAATGCTTTCGGCAGAATTATCACCCGTCAAAAAATTTGCCAAGTAGTTGACCAGAAATGGATTGATGTTGAACTGGTTTGGATCGGATAACTTTTCTGTGTTTATCTTGTGATTGGCGGCAATTGACTCCCTGAACCACGCTTTAGCACTAGTTAGAATGGCATTCTTTTGAATTTGATCCATTTGAAGCTCTCCAATTTATTGCATCATAAAACATTTGAGCTAAAATTGTTTATATAATTTGTAACCATGATCAATGTTGTACAAGGTGGTTTTATGAAGCAATTTTATTCCCTTTCTGAAGTGGCCGATATGCTTTCTGTTTCCAAAGCAACTCTCCGTCGCTGGGATAAAAATGGCAAGCTGCAACCAGTTCGTCATCCCATAAACAATTATAGAGTTTATACACTGGAATCGCTAAAACAATTTCCAGAAATCGCCTTTTTATTTGAGGATGCCACCTATCAGCCAGCAATCCCTGAACGAAGTTACAGAGTACTTGAATTATTTGCTGGCGCTGGCGGTTTAGCCTTAGGTTTGGAACGGGCTGGCTTAAATTGTGTCATGCTAAATGAACTTGACCATTGGGCTTGTGAAACCCTGCGAGCGAATCGCCCACACTGGCAAGTGGTTGAAGGGGATGTGGCTAACGTTGATTTTACACCTTACAGAGGCAAGGTTGATGTGGTAACAGGCGGGTTTCCGTGCCAAGCCTTTAGCTATGCTGGCAAAAAACTGGGTTTCCAGGATGCCAGAGGAACTTTATTTTATGAATTTGCCCGGGCTGTCAAAGAAGTGCAGCCCGTGATGGCTGTGGGTGAAAATGTCCGAGGGCTATTACGCCATGAAAACGGCCGTACCCTTGAAGGCATGATTGATGTCTTGGATGAGCTTGGATACCGAGTGATTTCCCCGAAAGTGCTCAAAGCGATCTTTTACCGTGTTCCGCAAAAACGTGAACGTTTGTTTTTAATTGCTGTGAGAAAAGACACAACTATTCGTTTTGAATATCCCAAACCACAAAAACAGATGTACTCGCTTAAAGATGCGCTGAAAAAGGGCGATTTATACGAGACAGATGTGCCAGATTCTGAGGGACAAGCATATCCCAAGAGTAAAAAAGCTGTCATGGAATTAGTGCCGCCCGGTGGGTATTGGCGTGATTTACCGCTTGACGTGCAAAAAAGCTATATGATGAAGAGCTTTTATTTAAGTGGTGGCAAAACAGGCATGGCGCGACGTATGAGTTGGGAGGAGCCGTGTCTTACGTTGACATGCAGCCCTGCACAAAAGCAAACAGAAAGATGTCATCCCGATGAAACACGGCCGTTTACCGTTCGTGAATATGCGCGAATTCAAACATTTCCAGATGACTGGGTTTTCCAAGGCCCAGTTTCTGCACAATATCGGCAAATAGGCAATGCTGTTCCCGTAAATTTGGCATTTCATATGGGGGAAGCCATTATTGATGCTTTGAACTCCCAAAGGCAGCATATTGAATACCCACAGCCCGAACTAATGACTCCGTATCAATTACAACTTTTTGAAAAATCTACGGTTGAGTATGCTTAGGTAAAAGCGGGAAAGTAATTAGGAATAAAAATGATGCGAAACCCGCTTTTCCTTGAAGGAAACCACAATTTTGCATGATGGTAATTTTGAGAACTTTTTGTGGTTT
>JACSSI010000756.1 GCA_014879345.1 Anaerolineae bacterium
ACGCCAGAATAGTCGGGGACGCCATCGGCGATGCGCACGTTGGCGGGTAGTTGGCCGTTGGGGGAGATGTGGCTGAGGAGGGTGATGAGGGTTTGGCGCTGGCAGTTGTGGATTTCTTCATCCTGGGTGAGCAGGGGCAGGGAGCCGATGAGGGCGATGGCGCCATCTCGCGCCCAGACGCTGTAGTAGTTTTCGTCGGTGCCGGTGGTTTCGTTGTCGGTGAGGGAGCAGGCGGAGAAGCCGAGGGGGGTGATGGTTTTTTTGAGGGCTTCGATGGCTTTGTGGTAGCCCTGGCGGATGAGGTCGAATTGTTCGGTGGTGAGCGGGCTTGTTTCTTCGTCGTCGCCAGAAGCTTTGAGGCTTTCGTATAGATGGGTGGTTGTCAGGGTTTCCTGGGTGGGCTGAGGATCGTTGTTATTGAAGACGTGGTAGTGACGCAGGCCCTGGATAACGGCCGTTGCGCAAATTTCGTCTGGCTGGGCATGGAAGATGGGAAAGGCTGCGGTGTAGGACTTGAGTTCTGGCTGGGCGTTGCCCACGACGATGCCCTGAATGCCGATGAGGGAAAACATGGCATTGTCGTTACCACTATCTCCGGCGACAACGGCCGTTTCCACCGGAATCTCTAATTGTCGCAGCAGCCAGCGCAGGGCGTTGCCTTTGTTGGCCCACTTGGGCAGAATGTCGAGATGGCGACCGCTGGAATAGACGACATGGGTATCCAGCCCCGCGTTTTCCAGAGCTTCCGTGAGCAGACGAATGTCGTCGTCGCTGCCGTCAGCCAGAAACCAGCTTGATTTGTAAGCGTTTTGGTAATGGGCGGGCTGTTTTTCCAGCGTCAGCGGCAGGTGGGTGATTGTTTCTTCCACTTGCTGGCTGTTCCAGCCTTCTTCCAGAATTTCGAAGAATTCTTTGAGGACGCGCTGGTTTTTGTAGTCGTAGATGTGGGTGCCCACGCCGCTGATGATGTAGTCGGGTGGGGGCAGTTGGCCGTTGTGGATGAGTTGTTTGACGTCATCCAGTAAACGGCCGGTGTTGTAGCAGAGTAACGGCCGTTTTGCCGGTTCCAGGTTTTGCCAGTGCAGGCTGAACTGTTGGGCTGCCTCACGGTCGCCCAGTAATGTGCCGTCTAAATCAGATGAAAACAAGCGAATAGTTGTTGGTGTCAAAATAGTTACCTCGAGTAGATTTGTTGTGGAGGGTGATTGTTTCGGAGATAGGTTGTTGCCTATCGAACCCCAGATTACCGTATACCCTACCAGATTTCTGCAAAATAGGAAATCAGCCTGCCCATAAAACGGGTGATTTTATTACATGATCCTTACCTCTATTGTCGGTAGAGTGGTTATACTAGGGGTTGATTTGTAGTGAATGAGAACGGCCGTTAAACAAGATGGTCAAATTGATAAACAGGGAGTTGGCATGAAAAAAATAGTGATAATTGGTGGTGGCCCGGCAGGCATAGAAGCAGCAAAAGCGGCCGCCAGGGCTGGCGGCGAGGTGACTATAATCAGCAATGAGCCGATTGGCGGACGGGCTGGCTGGCACAGTTTGCTGCCCAGCAAGGTGTGGCTGACGGCGGTGGAAAACGAAACCAAACTGGTAGACCCGCAGGCGATTGTGGCGCGGATTAAAACAGTCAAGGAAAGCTGGAATGGGCAACAGCAGGCTGAGTTGGCAGATTTGGGCGTGGTTATTTTGAGGGGAACGGCCGTTTTCACCTCTCCCCATACCGTCACCATCAGCCACGACGACGGGGAAAGCTCGCTAACCGCCGATTCGTTTATTGTGGCTACCGGCTCCGTGCCAGTCTTCCCGCCGACGATGAAACCAAACGGCAAAAATGTGCTCGCACCCCGTTTTGCCAGTGCGCTCAATACCTTGCCGCCCAGTGTGGTCGTCGTTGGTGGCGGCGTCACCGGCACAGAGTTTGCCTACCTGTTTAATCGCCTGGGGCTAGACGTGACCTGGGTGGTAGACAAAGTTGGCGTTTTGCCCGAATTTGACGCAGAAGCGGGGCAGGTTTTGGCTGACGAAATGGTGGCACGCGGCGTGCGGCTGGTGGTCGGTCATCGCGCCGAACGCATTGACCAGATTGCCGACGGCGTGTCTGTTGTCCTAACCAGCGGCGAAGCTTATCTGGCGGCGATGGCGTTTCTGGCAATTGGACGCAAGCCTGATGTGGCTGGTTTGAATCTGGAAGCGGCAGGAGCAGAGCTGCCTTCCCATATTTACCTTGTGGGTGATGCAACTGGTAAGCCCATGATTGCCAATCGTGCTACGGCACAGGCATGGGCGGCTGGGCAAGCTGCCGCCGGGCAGACACCGATCTCGTTTAGCGAAAACACCGTCATTGCCGCCGTCTATTCTGAGCCGCAGGTGGCACAAGTGGGTCAACTTAGCGGCGACGGCATTGAGACGGTGCGTGTGCCGTTCAGTGCCAGTCTAAAAGGACACCTTTTGCCGCAGGGCGAGGCGTTTGTGAAATTGGCTTATGTGGGAGAAAACGCCAGCACTGAGCCTGGTCTAAGTGCTGGCACTGAGCTTGGTCGAAGTGGCCGTTTAGTCGGAGCCGCTGCCGTAGGACATCATGCCGCCGATGTGTTAGCGCCCGTCATGGTCGCCATCCAGGCTGGCATGACAGTGCAAGAATTGGCTGCGCTTTATGCCGCCCATCCCACCTTGAGCGAGTTGGCCTTCGCGGCGGCGCGTGCTGCCTAACCTAGATCGACCCACCCCTACCACAACGGGTTTTCCGCTTGAATTTTTAGTCACAAAGAATCAGCAGGGGTTTTTGAGGTAAACTATCACCTATGAACAACGCCAAAATTCTCGTCGTAGAAGACGAAGCCAGTATTCGCAATATTGTAAGGACATATTTGGAAAACGCCGGATTCGTTGCCATTTGTG
>JACSSI010000757.1 GCA_014879345.1 Anaerolineae bacterium
AACGCAATCATGTTGTCATCTTTTCAGGGCAAGCCGGTTGAATTGCCGATGGATGCCGTCGCCTATGCAGAAAAACTACAAGAGTTGGCCGAGAATTCCAAGTTTGAAAAAGTGGTCGTCAAGCGAGATGTTGCCGATCTGGGAAGTTCATTCTAATGAATAAAATCAGTTTTATGACCTTAGGCTGCCCCACATGGGATATCGACACCATCTGCGCACGCGGGAAAGAATATGGTTTCGATGGCATTGATTTTCGTGGCTATCTTGGTGTGATCGATCTCAGCACGTTGCCAGAATTCACGACCAGCGTTGCCGAAACCAGCCAGAAAATCCAAGACGCTGGCCTTGAAGTAAGCGGGATCAGCACCAATATTCGTGTGTGCGTCAAAGAGGCATTGGAGAAGAGTGTAGAGGAAGCCCGCTATTCCATTGAAATGGCAAAGGCTTTCGGTACAAGTAATCTGCGAATCTTTGGCGGCGGTGATTTGGAGCAATATTCTCACGAAGAGTTGGCTAAAGTCGGGAGTGAGTGTGTATCGCGTATTTTGGAGCTTGACGGCGCTCATGACTTGAACTGGCTCTTTGAGACCCATGATAGTTGGGTGCGGGGGGAACATGCTCGGTTGCTGCTGGAGAGCATTCCCGATCCGGCATTTGGCGCTTTATGGGATATGGGGCATACCTGGCGTGTTGGACGTGAGGAAACGGCCGTTACCTGGGCTGCCATTGGTGACAGAGTAAAGTATACCCATGTCAAAGACGCCATTTACGATCCCGATTCTCCTCTGGCAATGAAAGACGGCTGGCACTATGTCGCCCCCGGAACCGGCGAACTTCCGCTGGCAGAGTCAATCACATTACTCAAAGAATCCGGGTACGACGGTTGGTACCTGTTTGAACATGAAAAACATTGGCATCCCAACCTGCCAGAACCGGAAGAAATCTTCCCCCAATTTGTACGCTGGATACAATCCTTACTCGCTGGTGGATAAAATGTCCGTTATCAAACTGAAACCAGAGCAAAGAAAAGAAGCCGCAGCCATGTGGGCGCGTTCGTTTTTTGACTACCCCTTGATGGTTTATTCCTGGCCGGAACCAGAACGGCGAAAACGTTACTTGAGCCATTACCTGGAGTGGGGGATAAATTATGGACTGCTTCATGGAGAGGTATACACCACGCCAGATATTGCCGGGGTTTCAATCTGGCTCCCGCCAGGGCAAACGCACATCACAACCTGGCGTTATATCTGGGCCGGTTACATACAGCTTCCATTTATCATGAATTTAACCAATCTTTTCTCAAAGACCATGAAGAACGAGAAAATCGTTCATAAAGCCCATGAAGGGATTATGGCAGATCCGCACTGGTATTTGTGGGGAATCGCGGTCGATCCCGACCACCAGGGGGAAGGGGTCGGACGCGCATTATTGCAGCCAGGTTTGGACAAAGCAGATGCCGCCCAATTGCCCTGCTACCTCGAAACCCACGATGAAGCCAATGTCTCTTATTATGAGAAGCGTGGTTTTGAGATGGTTCATACGGAAGCTGTCCCTGATTCTGACCTGCGGTTTTGGTGTTTTGTGCGGGAGCCACAAGAACGCATTGAAAATCACCACCAGCCATCTGCGCAGCAATTAGGAAAAATCCATGTCTGATGCCCGCAAACAGGAGCATATGTCAGACAGCTATGCCACCGGCCCGGTCATGGATACCTTTGAAGAACGCCGACAGGATTACATCGCCTATGTGCTGCAAAAGCCAATCCTGGACAATAACCGGTCGATCTGGCACGAACTGATCTGTATGCTCGGTGGCGTTCGCGTTGCAGAAGACCCCATCTTTGAATCTTTGAACTTCATCAATGAGCGCAACGATTGTGCAGACTTTGCCGTTCATACCGTATTGCGCCTGGTCTATCAATTTGACCCAGGTCGAAAAGAGCCTACGCCAAACGGGAAAGCATTCACCCTGAAATTTCCACCATCGCAAAAGGTGCTGGCTGCCGCCAAAGAAACCATCCTCAACTTCAAATATTGGCCCGACGAACCTGGCATTGATTCCATGTGCAGTTGGACGGAAAACCATTACATTTTGTTTTCGGCCGCCGCCTATCTTGCCGGGCAGCTCTATCCAGATGAGATCTTTAGCAACAGCGGCGAAACCGGGTTAGAAAAAATGGCGCGTAACCGGCCACGGATTTTACGTTGGTTAGCTATGCGCTATAAATCCGGCTTCAGCGAGTGGCTCTCCAATGTCTATTATGAAGAAGATATTGGCGCGTTGATGTCATTGGTTGATCTCTGTTTAGATGATGAAATTCGGGAGAAGGCAACCAAGATCATCGATCTGATCCTGCTGGACATGGTGCTGAATCAATTCAAAGGGGTGTTTGGCGCTACTCACGGCCGTTCCTATGAAAATAACAAAAAATGGGCGCACCTGGACAGCTCAGCCACCACCATGAAACTGCTCTTTGGACAGGGCATCTACACCAAGACCGGCAGCATGGGCGCTTCCCCATTCGTGGTCAGCAATTATCAAATCCCACCAGTGCTGCACGAGATATTTCAGGATCAACAGGTCAGCATCGTCAACCGTCAAAGATGCGGCTTCCTGATTCAGGATCAGGAAAAATGGGGCTGGGACTACGATTCCCTGGAAGATGGGATGCTCTTCTTTACCAACGAAGGCTACCTGCATCCAAGCGCGGCCGCCACCACAATCAAGATGCTCGATGCCTTCAACTGGTGGGAAAACGCATTCTTTTCTGATTTTAAGCCCTTTAAAGGCTTTCTCAAGGCAATTGCCAAATTAAAATTGACAAAGCCGACAGCAAGGCTGTTAGAGCGAGATACTTGCCGCAATATGCGTGACGAGGCCAATCTCTACACCTACAAAACACCCG
>JACSSI010000758.1 GCA_014879345.1 Anaerolineae bacterium
ATGGATCCGGCGCTAACATTGGGTGGCCCAGACAGTCCGTTAGGCCACATTTTCAGTGGACTGGTTTCGCTCGATACAAACTTACAGGTGCAGCCGGAACTGGCGGCGGGATGGGAAGTAAGCGAGGATGGGCTGACGTATACCTTTTATTTGCGCAAGGATGCTGTGTTTCACAACGGCCGTTCCCTCACCACCGCCGACGTCATCTACTCCTGGGAACGGGCGGCTGATCCAGCCACCGGTTCTGACACTGCCCAGACCTATCTGGGTGACATCGAAGGCGTCCAAGCTAAACTGGATGGCGCAGCGGACAGCATCAGCGGCCTGCGTGCCATCGACGACCATACCCTCGAAGTGCGTTTAACCGCCCCTGTCGTGTACTTTTTGCAGAAGCTGGCCTATCCCGTGGCTTACGTGGTGGATCAAGAGAACGTAGCCCAGCCAGATTGGGAACACCACGCCAACGGCAGTGGTCCCTTCAAACTGGATCGCTGGCAGGACGATGAAATCATTGCGCTCTCTCGCTTCGATGAATACTATCTGGAACCAGCCAGAGTGAGCAGCGTCGTCTACGATTTGGGGCCAGGGTTGGCGATGGCGATGTACGAGCAGGGCGAAATTGACTTGATCGGCGCGGGGGGCAGCACATTGGAGAAAGCCCGTGACCCCAATAACCCGTTCAACCAGGAATTACGCACCACTGTCGCCATGTGTACCTCGGTTATTGGCCTGAACAACAAGCTGGCGCCCTTTGACGATGCCCGGGTGCGCCAGGCGTTTAATTATGCCCTGGACAAGGAACTGCTCATCGAGACTTTTTCGGATGGCAATGCGCTGGTGGCACAGGGATCGCTGCCGCCGGGTATGCCGGGATATGGCATGAGCGGCGTGGGCGGCTACCCTTACAATCCGGAACGGGCGCGGCAACTGCTGGTCGAAGCGGGCTACACCGACATGAGCACTTTTCCCACGCTGACGTATTCGATTTCAGGCTATGGCGATGTGGATGCGTACACAACGGCCGTTATTACCCTCTGGCAAGAAAATTTAGGCGTCACCATCGAGCCAGTCGTCATCGACCCCTACACCTATTATGATGAACTATACAGCGGCAACAGCGGCCATTTTTACAGCAGCGGCTGGTGCGCCGACTACCCTGACCCGCAAAATTTTCTCGATATTCTCTACCACAGCCAATCGCGCCAAAACATAGGTGGCTTCAGCGACCCGGCCATTGATGCCATGCTGGAAGCGGCACGCATTGAGCCAGACCCGACCACTCGTCTGCAACTCTATGCCGATGCCGAACGAGCGATTGTCGAAGCGGCTCCGGTTGTGTTTACCAGTCATGGCTTAACGGCCGTTCTTGTTAAACCCCGTGTGCAGAATTATGTACTCACCCCCATGGGTGTGCGCCAATGGCAGAATGTGTCAGTAAACAGTGGACAGTAACCAGTAAACAGTGGACAGTGTTCAGTTAAGCGCATAACTGTACACTGTCCACTGAAAACTGTTCACTATTTGCACTCCCGCCCACTCCCCGCTACGATCTAACTCCAAGCACGCCGGATGATCGCGGTTGGCGTACCTAACGGGACGCTGGCTGAGGAAAGTCCGCACTCCACAGAGCACGGTGCCGGCTAACGGCCGGGCGAGGCGACTCGCCGGAATAGTGCAACAGAGAGGTATATTGCCTGCTTTAGCAGGTGAGGGTGAAACGGTGGTGTAAGAGACCACCGGCGTTGGCAGCAATGTCAGCGGCCAGGTAAACCCCACCGGGAGCAAACCCAAGCAGGATGAAAGACTTCGGTCTACGGGGCGGCTCGTCCCGTCACACATCCGGGTAGGGTGCACGAGGGTGTTGGTAACAGCACTCCCAGATAGATGATCATCGGCAATGGCTTTCGGGCTGTTGCCACAGAATGCGGCTTATAGGCGAGCTTGGAAAAAGGCAGAAGGCAAAAGGCAGAAATCAAAATTCTGCCTTCTGATTTCTGCCTTCTCACTTTATAGAGGTGATTTATGACAGTAAAAGTAACATTTGTTTGTCTTGGCAATATTTGCCGGTCGCCAATGGCAGATGGCGTGTTTCAGAAATTGGTGAACGAGGCCGGTTTGCAAGAGCAAATTTTGGTCGATTCAGCAGGCACCAGTTCCTACCATATGGGTGAGCAAGCGCACCCGGGAACCCGTAACGAATTGAAGAAACATGGCATTGTGTATAACGGCCGTTCCCGCCAAATCAATCACGCCGACAACAATCCCCACACTTACCTCATCGCCATGGACGAGAGCAACTTAAGCGATTTAATCCGTGCCTTCGGCCAACGAGAAAAAACATACCGACTGCTCGACTTTGCCGCCCAAACCAACGAAAAAAACGTGCCAGACCCCTACTACGTGGGTGGCTTTGATTACGTCTACAACCTGGTTGCCGATGGCTGTGCTGGCTTATTAGCGTTCATCCGTCAAGAAGAAGGGCTGTAAACGTAACGTAGCCTGAACTTGTGGCAGCCTGAGCTTGTCGAAGGCATCACTGCTTTTTAAGCAAAGAGGCTGTTAGCAAGTAGTCCGCTAACAGCCTCACCTTCTCTTTTTCTCTTTCCCTAAAACGTTTGGCAACTAACCGTTACGAGCAACCCGTTGCCAAATAGGCGCCGATGCGTTTGGGCAAATCAAAAACGGGCGTCTCTTTAGTCAGCACATCTGTCGCGCCAGCGGTCATGCTGTTGTCGCGCGTTTCATCCCGTTCATCTGCCGTGTACATGACAATACAGGGCGGTGGCTTTTCATGTTCTGTCCTGATACGGCGGCAAACTTCAATGCCATCCATGCCAGGCATCATCACATCCAACAAAACTAAATCGGGGGTATCTTCTGTGACCATGCTTAAGGCTTGACGG
>JACSSI010000759.1 GCA_014879345.1 Anaerolineae bacterium
GTGTCAGGGTTCATTTGCAGTTGATGCATCTGCACAAATCGATCCCCCGCCTGCAACGATTCCACGCGCACATCCAGCCAATCTTGCTGCGCCCAAATCGTGCCGCTGTCATCCAGCAGATGGGCAAACGCCACCAACGGCGCCGGATTAGGCTGGAGCACCTGCCAATAGGTGACAAAACGCAGCGGCTCATCTCTGTGCAGCGTCGGATTCAGAATTTCCACGCCCTGCAATGCCAGCCTATCACCAAAGTTAACGGGCACGGCCGTTTTCGGTAAATAGGCTAATTCTGGCGGCCAGGAAACGGCCGTTTCTGCCCCAGCCTGCTCAAATTTTTCAGCAAACGCTGCTGGATTCGCCACCCGGTACGCCTGAAAATCATCTCCATCAACGGGAACAGGTTCGGCATCGGCCAAAAACAGCGCTTGCAGCATCGGTTCGTACTGTTGTGGGCCTAACGGATCCGTCGGGAAATAATACGAAATTGTCCCTGCCTCAGTCGGCAAAACCCAACCGCCTGCCGGATTAAACCAACGCACCGCATCCGCATTCTCAGCCATCGCCAACTCAAAATTGACGGCGTTCCAGGGTTGCCAGTAGTTGACATAAGGCGCACCAATGGCGATGGCTCCTGGTGAAGGGTTCTCGGTTATGGCATCGGCAACGGCCGTTATGCCACCCTGATACAACACCCGCACGTCAGTATTATTTGACCACCTGCCAAAATAAGCGAGACCGGAACTGAGGGCGAAGAAGATGAACAGGCCCACTGCCACTGCCACGCCCAACAGGGGCTGCCGTCGATCCAGCCAGCGCCACACCCAGGCCACGCCCAACGCCAGCAAAATAAAGGCGACGGGTTGGGCGGCAATGGTATGCGTCAGGCTGGCTTCAGGCGGCGCCAACATGGCGGGTGCTGTGCCCATCAACAGCCAAATGAGCATCAAGGCATAGCGCGAACGCCGCCAGCGCCACAAGGCAAAACCAATACCTAGCAGGAAGAAAACGGCCGTTATCGCATCAAATATCGGTCGGCCAGAGACGTTGTAGAGCCAGTCTTGCTCGCCCTGCACCACATACATGCCCCACGCCCGCGCTGTCAAATCCAACACTGGCAGCGGATCACCCTGCTTTAGGGCATTTATGGGGGCGTTGAGTAAATCGAGGCGCTGTTCCAACGCTGGCTGATTACGCAATTCAATAAATAGCGGCGCGGCCACCAACACGCCCACCACGCCAAACAGCAAGAATCGCGCCCACGCCTGTTTGAATTCCCGCCAGTGAAACACAGCCAGATAAAGCACAAAACCAGCAAAAATACCAAATGTCACTCGACCGGCTACGTACAGGTAAACGGCCGTTCCCATGAACAAACCACCTGCCAACGCCATCAGCCAGCCGTGCCATTTAGATTGGACCAATCTTGGAGATTGGTCTAATCTGTATGTGGTCGTCTGCCACAAAAAATAGACCATGAGCGCCACAAACAACGTCGTGGAACCTACGCGGCTGCCAATACGGCTGTAAAAAATGCCCCAAAAGGAAACGGTGAGAAACGCCGCCGCCAACAGCCCCACCCGTCGCCCAAACAGTTTACGCGCCACAAGCCACGTCGCCGCCACTTCCAACACGCCCAAAAAGACAGACGGCACGCGCAAGTTCCAATCAGATTCGCCAAACCATGTCAGTGTCGCCGCCTGAAAATAGTGGTACAGCGGCTCATGCCCCCACGATTCGGAAAAGTATAACGGCCGTTCCCCCGCCATCACCCGGCTCGCCATCAAATGGTTTTGCAATTCATCATAACGCAGCCCAGGCGGCGCCTCATCCAGGCTCAACACACGCAAAGCAAACGCTGCCAATAACAGCCCAATTAAAATGCCAATTTCCCATCGCCGCGTAAGTTTCAAACTAAGGTACCTCATAAATCAAAATCGAATAGCCAATCTGGTCATCTGGCTCTCTGTTACGGAACCAGGGGTACACATTTTTACTCTCTGCATGGGACTCCCACAAACTACTGACACTAATCGCATACACGCCGGGTTCTGGCGCAGCCGGGTTAAACGGGGGATTCGCCCATAAGGTAGCATAAAACTCTTCACGCGGAAATCCGGGCAGCGGCTCATATTGCAGACCGTAATAAGCAGGATCGGCCGTGCCGAAATAACCCAGCTTCAACTTGTCCACACCATGCTCAATCTGCCATTCCCGCAAACGCAGCAAATCCTGACCCCAATCCACATTGCTATCCACCAACAAATCACGACCCCCGTTCGGGCCGCCAGCCAGCAAGTTGAAATAGCTGAGATAATGAGGGTGAATCCACAAAGTCGTGGTGATTAAGAGAGCAATGCCAATCCACAAGGCATATGGCGTGATGCGTGATGCGTGATGCGTCATTTCTGCCTTTTGCCTTTTGCCTTCTGCCAATCCACTTATTAGCACTAGCATAAACGGCAGCATGGGCAGCAAATGGCGGTAACCGATGTTGAGACCGCTGGTCAGGCTGAAAATGAAGTAGGAAACGGGAGGAATCAGGAGGAAAACGGCCGTTTTCCGACTCTCTTTGCGCCCCAACAAAACCACCACTGCCAGCCCCAACAGCAGCAGAATAACGAGCGGTGTTTTCACAGCAAACGCAATTGGAAAATAGGCCACGAAACCATCGGCTGAATACGTGCCGTTCAAAAACGCGCCGCGACCACCACTGCCCAGGTCGGCAATCTTGGCGATGCCTGCCCAAAAAGTAGGCATGGGACCGCTGAACTGGTTGAGCCAAATCAACGAGTCTTCGCTAAACCAAAACGGTCCCCATTCAAAACCAAAAATCGCCCACACTATCAAGATGGAAAACAAACCCGCCGTTAAAAATTGGAGGAGCCGCCGCCCCCA
>JACSSI010000760.1 GCA_014879345.1 Anaerolineae bacterium
CAGTTGTGGGTAAACGGCCGTTCCATCCTGCTAAAAGGTGTCAACCGCCACGACTTCGACCCAGAAACCGGCCACACCATGAGTTACGCACGTCTACGCGAAGACGTTTTGCTCATGAAACGCCACAACATCAACGCCGTGCGCACCGCCCACTACCCCGACGACGAGCGCTTCTACGACCTGTGCGACGAAATCGGCATCTACGTCATGGATGAGGCCAACATCGAAACCCACGGCTACCGCGACGCCATGCGCGGCGACATGCAGTGGCTGCCCGCCATGCAAGAGCGCGTCGAGCGCATGGTGGCCCGCGACAAAAACCACCCCAGCGTCATCATCTGGTCGCTGGGCAACGAGTCCAGCTCCGACGAAAAATTCAGCCGCATCGCCGCCCGCCTGCGTGAACTCGACAGCCGTCCCATCCACTACGAGCAAGATTTTGCAGGGGAATATACCGACCTCTACAGCGCCATGTATCCCTCGCCCCAAGATTGGGCCAACGTGGCTGAAGGCGGTCACTACAACTTCCGCACCGCCATGCTCGGCTGGAGCAAAGTCGGCGGCGCGGGCGCGGCCAACAAACCGCTCGTCATTTGCGAATATGCCCATGCGATGGGTAACAGCGTGGGCAACTTGCAAAAGTTCATGGACGTGTTTGAGCGCTACCCACAGTGCATCGGTGGTTTCATCTGGGATTTTGCCGACCAGGCTCTGCTGCGCCACGACGAGAACGGCAACCCCATCTGGGGTCTCGGCGGCGATTTTGGCGACGAATACAACTTTGGCATGTTTTGCAGCAATGGGCTGGTTTCCGCTAACCGCACCCCCCACCCGCACCTCTACGAAGTGCAAAAAGTGTACCAAAACGTCGCCATCGAAGTGGTCAATTTGGAGACGGGCGAACTGCGCTTGCATAACAAGCACGTCTTCACCGACTTGAGCCACACCACGATTTGTTGGCAGATAACGGAAGACGGTGTTGTTGTGGAATCGGGTGAATTGGTTGCGCCGGATGTGGATGCGGAAACGGCCGTTTCGGTGACTAAGCCTGTCGAAGTCCACCTGCCCTACATATTGCCAACTAACCAGCCTGGACGCGAATACCACCTACTCATCCAACTCGTCTTATCAGAAGCCACCAACTGGGCAGACGCAGGCCACGTCATCGCCTGGGAACAATTCGCGCTACCTCAGATTGGACCAATCTCCAAGATTGGTCCAATCTCGACGAGCGATATGCCGCCACTTACGGTTAGCGACATGACGCAAAACACCCAGACCTCCGAGGTTTTTAAAACCTCGGAGGTCTTCGATGACGTGACTATTTCCGGCGAAAACTTTGCCGTTTCTTTCAGCCGGGAGAATGGCGCGTTGACCCGTTTCACTGCCAACGGCACGGAGTTAGTGACGGCTCCGCTCGTGCCAAACTTATGGCGTGTGCCTATCGACAACGAAATTTCCGCCACCATTCTCGTGCCAATTTCACGCTTTGCTGGTTACGGCCGCCAACCGTGGCGCGGGGTGGCCGAAAAGCGTAAGCTCATTCGTTTTGATGTGGTGCAGTTGAGCCAATCGGTCGTGAAAGTGCGTGTGGCGTGGCAGTTCCCCTTCGACAAGCTCCCCTTCGACAAGCTCAGGGGGCATCGTTCCCCATTCCAGACCACCTACACCATCTACGGTTCCGGCGATGTCGTGGTAGACAGCACCTTCACGCCCAGCCGCGATATGCAGCGCTTTGGCATGATGCTGGACGTGGCAGGGCAGTTCAACCAGGTGACCTGGTTAGGAAAGGGGCCGCATGAAACGATGTGGGATCGACAAGACGGCGCGGCAGTGGGGCTGTACAGTCTGCCCGTGGAGGAAATGGTTCACGATTACGCCCGTCCGCAGGAAAACGGAAACCGCAGCAACGTGCGCTGGGCGACGCTGACCAACGAGGCGGGAGACGGCTTGCTCATCGCCGACGCGGGTGGCACGTTGCTCAACCTGTCCGCCCGCCCGTACACGCAGGATGATTTGGCGCAAGCGGAACGCATTCACCAGTTGCACCGCCGCGAGAATATTTCGCTCCACATTGATTATCAGCAAAGCGGTGTGGGCGGCGATGTGCCATCTGGCGGCCAACCCCACGAGGAATACCGGCTGCACAAAAATCACGAGTACCGTTATGCTTTCCGCCTACGGCCGTTCTCTCCCACCACCCCTATCCAACGAGACAGAAACTGGGTGGTCTCGGACGTCCCGGCTGAACCGGTGAAGGTGGAGAAGAAGAGATGGGGGAAAACGGCCGTTTCGATTAGCTCAAGGCAACTTATTCTCGCCACAGTTTTGGCGGGATTACTCTTCTTGAACGCAGTTGTGTGGCGGATTTTGGTCAAGCGTAAAAAGCAGACGGGTCAAAGATAAAGAGTACGCTATTATCCCGTCGATTTTATCATGATAGCCACCTCTGTTTCCCATTTAGCGGGGTCTGGCTCGTTACCCGGGTCTGTATGGTATATCTCAATCCGTGAGCGAAACGCATCTCCATTCTCGTCATCCCAGCGATCCCAGGCGATGCTATTCTCCTGTGCCCACTCGATGAGCACACGATTCGCATCCATCAACCCGTCGTAATCGCCGGTGTACAGCAGGGTGGCATACTGACCCGCAGGCAAAACCCCGGCGGTGATATTGGCTTCGCTAGGCAAAGCGGCAGCAACCGGCCAACCCATTTCTATGTCTAGCTTTGCCGCCATGTCGATGACATGATAGCGAATAAACGGGGCGCCACTAGGGGCCACGCCCCGCTTTTCTAACATCTGATAGACTTCATCATGCAACTGTGGGATGACTGTGCCCAATTGTGACATGGTCGCTTGGGTTCTAATGCCCATATAAGGTTGTTCATC
>JACSSI010000028.1 GCA_014879345.1 Anaerolineae bacterium
CGTTTTGTGCTTGCCCGCTGCGTCCATAACGCTGCAAATTAGGATTATTGAATTTTCGAGCAAAGATGTCACAAATCATATCCTCAAAAATATCTTCACTTTGAGGTTTGGGAAAGATAAAGTTCGTTGTCATAGTAGATCAGTCATACTAAGCTCAAACACGCCAACAATCGCGATGAATAGGATGCTTCTTCATGAATAGCACCTACATAGTTAAGCTGCCGGTGCAAAATTTCCATTGCTGCGCCATTAACCAAAGGAATCAAATCTTCGCTTGTAAGAGGATTAGAACCCTCATAAACTGAAGTTTGTAGAATATCCTGAGATACTCTCTCAAGGTAGATAGATCGCTCTCCAGATGGTGTTAGGCCAAGATGAACCACGCGTTGTTGTACCTGTCCTCCGGGAGCATGGATAGTAACATGCCAAATGGTCATAACACCTGGCCCTTGACCATTCCCTTCTAAATGACCAATGATCCCTCGCTCTTCTGCTGGGAGAGCCAGCGCCTTTTCGATCCACCCTCTGACAACTGGATGCTCCAAACCCAATAAGTTCAATTCGTCAACTGCCAATGCTTTGTCCCGATCCGTCGTGAAAAGCATTGTCGGCATTTCGGGACGAATCAACTCAAAGACGTCTTTTTGTTGCCGTTTGAGTTCTCCCCCTTCAAGATAGGCCGCTCGTTGGGCAAATTGCAGGAGTCGTTGCATGCCGCGCCCTTCATCGTCCACTTGCTTAAAATCACGCAAGTTGAAGGTCTCCAGGTCTTGGAACAACTCAAAGACGACTTCGCGGGCCGTGGTTGCGTTATTCATGGCTACTTCAAGCTCTTGTCTTGTGCGCTTGAGAGTCGGGTCTTGTACGGCGTCCTGGTACAGCTTGTCGTAGCTCAAACGGCCGCTTAGCTGGCCTAAAATCTGGGCGCGCAAATCTTCTGTAACTTGGCCGTTTTCATCAACCTTGCCTAGTGCTGCCGCAATTTCTTGTAGCTTGTCTTCCAAAAGTAAATATATCTGGCCTTCAATCGTATCGATCGCTACGAGGTTATAAACCTGGGCTGTGTATTTCTGCCCATAGCGGTGGATTCGACCAATCCGCTGTTCCAAATCCATTGGGTTCCAGGGCAGATCATAATTGAAGAGGATACGGGCAAATTGGAGGTTAATTCCTTCGCGCCCAGCAGCCGTGCAAACGAGCACTTGAGGGCCGTCTGGTCGCTTAAATCGTTTTTGCACGGCCGTTTTCGCGCCATGATCCCCACCTTTCAAAACATCAACCCCTTTATTGGGGAAATATGTGTTGATAGCCGATTGAATGGTATCCACGCTGCCCAAATAGGTGGCAAAGATAACGATTTTCTCGTTTGGATTTTGCTGCCATAGTTGATTCAAAGCATGAAGCAAAACCGTCGTCTTGGTCTCAATTTGGTTGGGATATTTACTTAGAACTTCGCGAATACGCTCTCGCTCTTCCGGCAGCCCAAAAGCCACCATAACCGCTGCCCCATCCTCTCCCTGTGCTGCCGATGCTTCACTGTCATCATAGCTTTCAGCCGTTTCCACGAACGCACCAATATCTCGACGTTGTTTCAGGATATATACCTTCGCTTCAGCCAGGATTTGCTCAGCTTGGGCTTGACCGATTGCATCTAAGCTGAGCTGGTAAAGGTCGTGGATAAGTTCCAGAGCCTCACGGTAAAGGCGATCCCTACCATCTACATCCAGCATGTCATCCCGTTCAATGGCTTCCTGGATCGTCAGGTTAAGCAGGCGACGGCGCAAAGTAAGCTGCACGGCCGCAAAGCTGCTGGCGGCGATTTTCTGGAAGATGGTCATGACAAAGCCGAGGGCCCGGCCCTGATTACCTTGCTTCTCAGCAGTGTTGTATCCATCGCGCAGGTAGTCTAGCAGCGCATCGTAAAATTCCCGTTCGGCCGGCGAGAGCGTGAATCCTTCGGTGTTTACCACACGCCGGGCAAAGAGCGGATCGCCGTTGGCATCGCAGGCATCAGCTTTGGTACGGCGCATCACCACGGCGTTAAGGCGGTGGCGATTCTCTACCATATCGTATTCATCGGCGAAGAGGGTGGAATCGAGTAGATTAACAAGCTGCCAGAAGCGGAAATGGTCGCCTTGATGAGGTGTGGCTGAGAGCAAGACCAGATCACGACAATGGTCACGCAATTTCTCCGCTAATTTGAAGTTTTCTGTTTTGCGGACACGATTGCCGGTTTTGTAAACACTGAGGTGATGGGCTTCATCAAAGACAACGAGATCCCAGGGCGGCGCTTCCAGTAAGCGGCGAACACGGGATCGCCGCTTCATGGTGTCTACAGAGGCGATAAGACGGTTGTGTTTGGCGAAGGCATTTGTCTTGCGGTCGGTGACATCCCCTTCTGAACCAAACACTTCAAAATCCAGGTTGAAGACCTCATTCAATTCCTGCCGCCAGTTTTCCACCAGCCCGGCCGGAACAACCATGAGCGCCCGTGTTAATTCGCCCCGCGATGCCAATTCCCTGAGAATCAGGGCAGTTTCTATCGTTTTGCCCAAACCCACCTCATCAGCGACAAGGAAACGACGGGGGCGCGTTTGGGCCATGCGGTAGATGAGAACGACCTGGTGCGGTAGCAGATCGACCTTAGCTGAGGTCAAGGTGGCCGCGCTTTCCATGAGAGGTAACTCTGCCGCCTCGATTGCCAGCCATAATTTTTCCAGAGCGGTGGGCGTGGCTGGCTTCATGTTGGTGATGATGCGTTCTGACCAGCTTAATGACCCTTGTAGAGACTGTGATGGAACCTGGCGCTCTCCAAGCGAAAGGAAGAAGACCCGGACAAAGCCAGTCGCTTCCAGGCCAATGACAACCCCTTCCCCTAGTTCAGGATGATTGACTTTCTGGCCAGGGGTGAGCTTAAGAGAGTCGCGGGACATAGTAGCCAATGACCTCGCTCCCCTTGGCTGTGGAACGAATAATTTGTGTCAGATCCATCGCCGCACCGCCATTCCACAAGGAATAAGCTAGGCGCACCACTTTGAGATCCTGACGAATGTAGGTCATTTCATCGCTGGTGGGATCAAGTTGGAAAGCACGCGCTGGCTTGCCAAAACCAAATACGAGGCCGCGTTGATCCCAACGAGTTTGAAACTCTTCCACAACTGGTCTGATACGGTAGCGCAACAAGGATTCAGCTTCCTCTGGTGAATACAGTTCCAGGCAAGGTTCCAGGCCGCCGACGAGGACGGTTTTTCCATCGCCTGGCGGATCATCAGGCCAATCTTCTCGCCACCCCAGAAAAGCACGTAAGGAAATTAAGCTTTGCCCGATAAGAAGGGGGCTAAGTGTTTCCGGGTCAAAGACAATGCTCGAGCCACGTCGCTGCCAGCGGGTTCCTGATTCTTCGCGCATCGTTTACTCCTCTGCCTCCAGCCGTTGGAAAAGGCTCATTTGCTGCGGGACGGGCTGAGCTTGGGGCTGAGTGCGCCAGTGGGTAACCAAATTGTTTGCTAAAGTTGCAGCCTGGCGTATTTTTTCGGTGGTTGCTGTTTGTGCGTACCATTCCAGGATGGCATCAACGGACTTTTTGAGGGCAAAAGTGTTGCGGTTTAATTCCTGAGTAATATCCATGCCACTGCCAGGCAAGGCCGCGCCAATGAGAAAGTGAGCTTGATCTAGATCGGTTTTTAGCACTTTGCGATTACGGCCTGGGGCGGTGAAGTAAGCATATCGATTCTTAATAGGTATCGGCTGGACTGTTGTACCAATGATATTAATCCAGCCCCAAGTTTCCAGATCATCAGAGGTAATACCAGTTCCTCTCAGGGTTTTGTGAAGTTCTCCATGTTCCATTTCGACTTCTTTTTGGAACAAACGCAGATAGAAGCGTGTGGCCGGTTCGGCTGCATCTGGTGGACGGTTATGACCGTTTTCTGTCTCGCCAGTGATGACATCTTCCAAAAGCTGATTAATACCCAACAGGGCATCTCGCACTCCCAGGAGATCGTCGTCACCAGTGTAGACCTGTCCGTAGTGACGACTATAATATTCTAATGCTTTGCCCCGTAAAATAACTAGCATGTCGGGTTCCAATAAATTCTGACCGTGAGAGATTTCCAACATCTCTTTGAGGCGCTGTGCTTCCTTTTTGACCCAGCGACGCATGCTTGACCAACTTACTGGTATTGGAGCAACTAGTCGTTTACGGCAAACATGGATGATGTCATATTCGATCAACTTTGCTCCAAAGGCGGAATTTGCAGCATCTCCTTTGACTTCGTCACTTCTAATGGGATAAGTAGCTGTCAGAATAAAACCAGCGTTAAAGAGAGCTTCTAAAACATCAATCCAAGCTTCATCTTCATTGTGGTGGAATGTGAACGCCATCAATCCACCAGACTTCAACTTCCGATTTGCTTCAGCCCAGCAAGCACTTAGTGTTTGCTGATAAAAATCGGATGCTGGTTCTGGACGATATAAAGGGTTTGTATCATTGATTTGTAAGTTCTGATTGCCACTAAACTCTCTTGTTAACTCAAGATGCTCTTTTTGTATAAGGCGAAATTTTTCCCAATCTTCACGGTCATCTGGGTGTTGAGCCGCGTCATGAATCGCTTGAAGGGATTTGATAGTAAAGGGTGGATCAAAGTATTTTGCTTCACCAGTCGATACGAGCCATTTTAATAGGGGAATACGAAGCCAAACGTAAAAGAAATCAGCTAAATCGGCATAGAATAAATTACCGCCAAAAGGAGGGTCTGTGATAACAAGATCGAAATTTTCTTCTATTGAAAATGTGTCTAAGTCAGTAGAAGAGCCACAGAATATGGAAGTTGTTGATCTCACAGGATCATTTGGATTAACTTTTTCTGATTTAGACGTTGCTTCTTGATCTAAGACTAAAAGCTCCCATGGTTCTTTTGTCCAACTTAAACCAGTGACAATTTTAGAAGAAGAAGACTGCCAGTTACCACGACCTAAGGCTGAGAACACACTGTTTTCTACGACTTGTTGCTTGACGTGATAGTTGGGATTTGAAAACATTGGCTCTAATTTATCTGCTATTTGATTCCAAAAGGCAAACATGTTTTGGTTGCGTAGGTATTGTTGTAAAGCGCCTAATGCCTGTTCTTGAATATCGAGTTTCCAAATTTGCGAATCAGCATGAATGATTGCTTTTAAAAGTTGGCAATGTACTAACAATTGACGTGGGTTAAACAAAGTCCACCAATGAGTGTAACCTCGCTTTGTCAAATTCCCCTTTTGTATATGTGTTTCCCAAGCAAATGGTAACTCAGAAGTAGGCCAATACCCTGAAAGATCAGTGTTTTTGCGTGCGTGCCACTCCTCTTCAGATTGTATGATTTGATATAAACCATGATTATCAAGTTCCTTAAAGAATCTACCTCCATAATTAAATCCAAGAGAATTGCATTGAGGACAATAACATTGCAACGCATATACTGCCACGGGAGAATGATGCTTAGCTGTTCGCTCTGCCTCTGCAATATCAGATCGTCTTCCACAACTTGAACATTCAAAAACCGATTGTTCGGGTACATTGCCGCTGTTAGTTTGAAATAATGTACCATCATGAAGTTCAAGAGTTGTAGGAAGTGTTTGACCACGAACTTCGATATGCTTTAGTTTTTTGTGTCGAAAACGGAACCATGCTGCGGTTGAATCTGGGGATGCGCCTGCATATCCACCTAATTCGTCTTCGTTTTCATCTAGGCCTGGTGTTCCCGATAACCAATCTGGGTGCATAAGTAGATGCATATTGACACGGTAACGTTTAATGCCAAATTTATTCTTGTTAATGTCGCTGGCGCGTCTGGCCTTGCTTTGTTTTGTTAATTCCTGTTTAACTTTCCCACCCGCAAAGGTGCTACACTCCGGGCAGCACAATCCCTGCTCATCATCCACCATCTCCAGCAGTTGTTCAATCCGTTCCCGTTTGTCGTCGGCGCGTCCTTTGTTGTAATCATTAAGTAATTGGGCAAAGGGCTGGCTCATTTCAGTGAAGCTGGGTTCGCTCTCCAGCACAACCCGTTCCACACCGGGAGCCATCCGCGTTTCTCCTAACTCTGCCTGGAATTTATGCTGACAAGACGGGCATTGCAGCGGAATCATGTACGTGGTCAGGTTCTTAACAGCAATGACCTGATCTTTGAAAATAGGTGTGCGGTGGCCGCAGCCTGGTGCGGGGCATGGGCCGTGCTTGGCCCAAAAAGTGTAAATTACTTCTGGTCCTTCCCACCGGTATCGCTTCCGTTCTTCAGGAGCCAAGCCTAACGGGTCGACATCGACAACATCATTAGTCTCGACATCTATCCATCGCCCTTCATGGCCTCGCGGGCAGATCGTCGTATAAAAAGGCTGCACCAATGGTTTTACTTCCGCCTCAATGTGGTCAAAAAACGCTCTGACTTCCTCCGGGTCGGTTCCCGCCAGTTCATTCTTCGTCACAAACCAGGCCACGGGATTCAAGTCAATTCCCGTCAGTTGGAAACCCAGCCGTGCCCCTTCCACCAAAGTCGTACCCCCACCCATAAAGGGTTCCAAAACACGCAAATCACTGAAGTTTCCGGCCTTTTGGTGATTGGCATAGTAGGCATCCCAAACTAGCTTGGCCGCCTGGGTCTCATCTTCCGGCGCTTGAGTAGCCGCCGCAATCAGCAAACTACGAAAAACGCTGGAGCGCCGCCGCGCCCACCATTTAGACATCTGGTAAATGGGCTTACCTGCATTGCCTTCCAGGTTAGAGAGAGCGTTAATAGGCGCAATTGGGAAGTCTACTTCCAGGCAAGTTTTAGGCCGATCAGGGTCATTAAAATCCGGCACTTGCAATTTTATTGCTTTACCTAAGTTAGGTGGCTCATACCCCTTTTTCTTTTTGCCGCTGCTCGTTTTTGCTTTTATGGTGTAATCTGCGGCTGGTTCAGCTATTTTTTCCAAGCCAGGCAATGCTTTTTTAGAGTATTCCATAAGATCGTTCCGTTTCTTCCGTTTTAGAGAGGCGGTAATTCAATAAAAGGTACCGCAATTTCTAGTAAGCTCATACCACCGTGACACAAATCAGGAAAGCCGCCCTGCACTTTCCATTTTCGCTGGCCTACCGCAACATGGTGGTTATTGGTTGTCAGCACGACGGGTGGCATGAATTGGTGTGACCAGGATTCATTGGCCGATCGATAACGTGATGCACCCAAAATGTCCCGTAAAGCTTTTGTGACTTCTAAATCTTCTTCCGTTGTAAACTGTCGGCTTTCAGCATAGCCGTGATCGGCTGTAATGAGCAAACGACGACCCTGCCGCAGCTTGTTTACCAATGACCAGAAGGCATCACCTTGTAATGTCTCCGGCGCATCCTTATAGATTTGCTTGGGCGGTACATGATGTAAATGAATCTGATCATCCAACCAGGTATGCCAAAGGAACACGTCGGGTCCATTCGGTATGCTGCCCAGGCAATCAGCGAACGGAATACCCAAAACCTCACTGTATGTATCTTTGCCAAACACAAAAGTCCCTGGCGTCTTGTTCAAACCAAGTTTGCTCCGGGAAGCAACGCCTAAAGCCTGCGCAAATTGATCAGTATCTGACGGCACTTCTGCGCCCGTGACCCGTACCTGAGTTGGCTCAATTTGGCGTGTGGCTACTCCTGCTAAAATCGCTGGTAACTCTCGTAAGGACAGCGCGTCGAGAATCAAAATAGCACGGCCTGCGGGCGAGGGCTGCTGCCACCATGTCTGCAATTCTGTGCTGGTGTGCGGGGCTGTATCAAGGTAGGCTTGCCATAAATCCCAGGCTGATTCTGCTAGCAGCCTATCTGCATCTCTCACGTGGTGGTGCAGATCATTGAGTGAACCATTTTGGGCGACATCTTGAAGCTTCATAAAGATTGCTGTCCAGATTGTTTGCGGGCTGTCTGAGTCAAGAATGATTTCGCCCCAGGTTTGTGCTTTACTCATCCTCCTCTCCCTCTTTATCTGTGAAAGTAATCTCTAGCGAGGCGCGGAATTGCGCCGGAATACGCTGGAGCACTTGCTTAAGCTGCTGCACATTTAGCCCTTTGAACTCTATGCGAGCAGTCTCTAGTGTTGTTTGCGGCGGCACACCCCATTTCTCGAAGCTGCCGGAAAGATTGATGCCGGTGTTTTCTTCGGCTTTCCGTGATTGAGTTGCTGGGGGCAGCGGTGGTAATCTAGGAGGCAAAACAGAGCCGACGCCTGCAAGTCCTGGCTTCGTTTCTCCAAGAGCTATGTCACCAGAATGTGTGGATGTTTCACTGTAAATAGATGGTGTCGGCGGTAATACGACTGGAGGCTGCGGAGGTAATGGTGTTATGCCGGGTGTAGGCGTTACTGGTTTGATGGTGCTTC
Organism: Anaerolineae bacterium; assembly: GCA_014879345.1. Classification (GTDB taxonomy): domain Bacteria; phylum Chloroflexota; class Anaerolineae; order Promineifilales; family Promineifilaceae. Next base: position 8,382 of record JACSSI010000028.1, read on the forward strand.
CACTCACGGCGCTCGGTTCGCCCAACTGCACCTGACGCATCTCTGGACCGGAACGGTACGCTTTTTGGCGCATATAGCGCTGCGCGGCATCGTCACTGTCTACATCAGCAGGTCGCCCAATCCATTTGCCACCAACATTGAGAGCAATATCGCCTTTAGCGGCAATGTCCAATACTTTTTCGTAGAGCTTGCTGTCACCGAGGAAAGGAATAGCTTCTTGCTCAGGTGATGGTGGTGGTTCCGCAATCTCATCCAGTAAATCTCCAACGGTCCAGCCTTCACGAGCATATTTCAAAACTGTGGTGCGGAAGAGAGCCGCATCAAACAAATCCCGTTCGATAATCTCCTCGACGGTAAAGGGTATCTCCCCCCCTTGCGTACCCATTCGTTCAATTTCAAAGATGCATTGATCTGGAGCCGGGTAATTCCAATTACGCAAAATTGCAAACCGATCGAAACGGCTTTTGAGTTGATCGCGCAAAGGCTTATCAAAATCGTTTTTCAAACCAGCATACTGCCTGTCATTTTTCCAGGCTTGTGAAGTCAGGTAGGAGCAGCGTGCCAGGAAGATGAGGTCTTTGTCCTGATATAGATTGTCTGTGCTACTGCTCGGCAGCAGGAAACGAACTGTATTTCGTCTTTTCGGGACATGTTGGGCTAACCATTGACCAAGACCCTGGATACGGCCGTCAATATCGGTGTTCAGTGTTGTTGGAATGACGATCAACACAGGACGATCCCACCATGAGGGTTTTTCGGCATCGCTAACTTCTTGCCATGGTGTGGCCCACCAGTTAGGGCCCAATACAACGACGCGAGAGTTGGGTTGCTTGGTTTCTGGAATCAAAATATGCCGCAGCGTTGTTTGCAGGTGAGCGATGTCAAGCCCTGGATAAACCATTTGTGATATTTGGTTCGGATCGGCATTTAGCTGCCACAGCTTGTCGTTTTTGGCAGTGGCACGCACTTTTGTGCGTGGGTTTTCTTCGAGACCAAAGTAGAGACGGCCGTCTGGACTACTTTCGCCATGAATATTAATGCTGTTTTCAATAAGCTGATTTAGCTCATTTTGAAAGGCATTGTTATCAAGATGTGTGGCTCGTGTGGTATCTAACTGTAATTCTGCCCCAGTCCCTCCCCTACTCTTTCCAGGAGACATGGATCGCATCCATAACGCGCTTACCAATTCACGGGCATTGGGAACATCTGCCCCTACTGTCTGAATGTTTTCCAGATTGCGCTGAGCCACCTCGCGCAATCGCTCTTGCTCTCCAGATTTTGTGATCGAATCGATAAGCGATTGAACACCATTCTCATCTTCATCAACAGAGAAATCGGCAGGGGTGATAAGAGGAACCGCTTCACCACGGGCACGGTAAACCTGGGCCAAAATGCGAATCAAATCACGTTTGTCCTGTGCTGTTTCCGCCATCAAGATGTGATCTTCGAGTAAATCTAACAGTTCGGGTGCCAACGGCCAACTCTCAACTACTTCTTTTGTAATACGAGTACGCTCTACATCCGATAGATGTGAAAAACGCAGCCGGAAGCGCTCTTGGGCATAAGCGGCAATTAAGATTTCGATGTCTTTATCTGGAATGTTTTCGCGATTCTTGAAGAGGCGATGCAATACCAACTTTTGCCTATCTTGACGAGCCGTCGGGCCACTAAAGTCAATTAGCACTGGTCCATTACGATGTATTTGCCGGTAGGCTTCGGTATTGCTGTTTAGCACGGAGACAACCAAAATGAGCAGTTCAGGTCGTTCCACTGATATTTCAGAAAGATTTTGAATAAAATTCGATGCCCATTCCCGTGGTTTGCGGCCCTGCTTATCTGTTTCTGGGAGGCCATCGAACCATTTCTGAAACTCGTCCAAAATCAACACAGTGGATTGAGCTTGAAACATTTCTTCCATCAGAGATCTTGGCGGATAGTAGCGCCCGCTATCGTCAAATTTTCCGCGATAGTAGTCTCCCTTTGGATGCCGGTCGAATATCAAGTCCCATAGAAACTGATATTCATGATTGTGTACAGCTTCAGAAATAGCAACATAACCGGTTTCCAGAGATAAATTGTTGAGGCCTTCCGTTCCTGAGCGACTTGTCCAGCCTTTTGCCCAGGCTTCTATCTGGTCAGGCGATGTTACCGCATGATGCATGACGGCCATAATATGAGACTTACCTCGCCCTCGTGAGCCAACTAAGACGACAGGACGGGGAGAGCGTCCTTGATTGAGTGTTCGCAGCGCTGTTTGAACATCAGCCGTTGGGTACGTCATGGACAATATATAGTCAGGATCGCGCTGTACTGCCCCGGTTTTATCCTTTCTGCGTAGTGATATGACTGTTCCAGGTGTTTGTGAGCCGAGAAACTCATCGCGTAATTGTAGGCCAAGCATGTGTTCCCTCTTTTGGCGTTCTAATGGTTTGTTGTGAAACTATTTGACCTATTCTATAATTTTTTTATGTCTGGTGAAAGCGAAAACGAAAATCGACTCATTTCTTTGCCTGAAGCGGCGAAAATATATGACTTTAATCCAATCTATTTGGCCTCTTTGGCACGTAGAGGACGCTTGCGTGCACAAAAGATTGGCACGAGTTGGGTTACTACGCCAAAAGATGTTAAGGAGTATATTCGCAGTCGTCAGAAGAGAGGGGTCTATCGCGACGATATTAAGCTAGATTGACAATAGTTTGCTGGATAACTATAATTTGTTTAATTAAATAGCCCTAAAACGCAACCGTGCCGAGATGTTAGAGCATCTCGGCACGGTCTAACCGAAAGTCTGCGTGAACAGACCCCCGGCTGCGTCTAATGATACCATTGCCTGCCCACAAGGTAGTAATGGGCTAATCGTTTGGCAGCAACGACTTTTGCCGAGTCATCAACGGCCGTTCTCGAACTATCGGGAGCGGCTTTTTTTGTTGGGCAGCCTACGGTTGCTGGGGGCTATTGAGCGGTGTGAGGCGTGATGGTTGGTAATGGTCATTGCGCCCCATCGATCAACGTGTATTTCTATCAAGTAGTACTATGAGAGATGGCATTTACCCATCCTTATGCTTTGAGATTGGGCAAAGCTGACGATGTTTCATTTTCAATAAAGAGGTGATGTGATTTTAAAGAGCTGATCCCCACCCCACCAGGCTGACAACTGGAACGGTAGTTTCCCCTTCCCCAACAGCGTCAGTCCCTAACGGGACAAATACCATGAATTCTTTATTCCTGGAGGCGCAAATGACCCACCTGAAGTTTATTCGCACCACACATGACAATAATGGCCGTTGCCGCTCATTCCCACCAGAAGCCAGGCGGTTTTGGCGGGAACATGGTGCGGTTGTTGGCGAAACACTTCGCCCTGAAACCCCATTGACCCTGGCAGAGATTGTAACCGCCAGTCGAGAGTATGCGCTGGAATGCCCAGAATCATGCCTCTCTCAAATCCTGGACGAGGAACGTATTGCCTGGTGCCTGATAAAACTGCTGCAATACGACATGGTTGGCATTGTCGTTGAAGTTGTATCCGCAGCGAACGTGATTCATTGAAAAGGGAGACGAAACTCATGATTCAAACAACCCAAAATCAAATACCTGTGACCTTTGTTAATCTGTTTACGCGCCGCCGCTTGGGGCAGGCTGTCTTACCCTCTTTGCCGTCGTCTGAAGACGATGTGTACCTGCGGGGTCTGGGATATGAAGTGGCAAAATGCGAATGGATGCTGGCCGATAATGGCGGAGTTGAGATTTTAGTCATTGTATTACCCCAGATAAATGAGAATGCACAACGGCCGTTTAGCTATCCAGAAGAGGAAGAAGAATGATGCCGGCCTCAAATGATACGCCCGAACAAAACGACCACGAAAAAAGTAAATGGGAGCCAGAAGCATGGCTCTATTTCATCTGGATCGTGTTGGGCTTTCGGGTCTATTGCAAGATTGGATACAGCACAAACCCGGCTTCCCGGTATAACCAGTTGATTACAGGGATTCCAGAACGGCCGTACCGCATTCATCTTTTGCCTTGCCTGACTGTCGAGCAAGCTAAATTGTTTGAGAGCATGTTTCACGATCATTTGCAGAATTATAGAACCAGAGGAGAATGGTTTTCTCATCCCAATGCCAGACATCTTTCTAAAATGATGCATATCAAAATGAGCGAGATATTCGCGCTTTTTCATACCTTTGGTTATCAAACTGAGTTGGAACGAATCGATCTCGATGGAGACAGACCCGTGTTTCACGCCAATGGATTTGTTTCGCATGTTGTTGATTCTGATTTACCCACCGAACACGATGGTAGCCAATAGCTTGGTATCTTTTTTCTTCAGAGCTGCCATCGATTTTTTGCAGCCCGTTGATTTTCGTGCATTCCCCCCAAATTCGCCCGTAGGCGAATAGAACAGATTTTCCATACTTGCCCCCTACCCTCCCCCAATACGCGCCGCAGCGCGGAAATCTGAAATTTAGTAAACAATTGTGGACAAAGTAAACAGTTTGTGTACAATGGTTTAGTATTGTCCACTAAAGGAGTTTGGAGACCGATTATGAATACGAGAGTTATCGCAGTAGCAGACAATAAAGGTGGGGTAGGGAAGACAACAACGGCTGGGATACTGGCTGACGGCCTGGCTCGCATGTGTCGCAAGCATGGGGATGACGCCAATGTGCTTATTGTCGATCTCGATCCACAGGGAAATCAGGCCGATATTTTTGGTGTACGCGCTGATGTGTTGGCAGAACGGCTGTGTATTGGCAATGTCTTGCTGGAACCGGGAGACGTTCAGCGATTGCAGCATAATATCATTTCGTTGGATCGAGAGGAAGAAGGGTGGCCTCGACCGAATTTATATCTGCTGCCAGCCAGCCGCAATTTGGAAGATGTCACACAGGATTTAGTCGTGATGACAACCATGCGTACGGCGAAGCGATCTGGATTTGATCTAGACACAGTTTTGGCTGATGCTTTATCCCCACTTTTGGGCAGTTTTGCCTTTATTGTCATTGACTGTCCACCCAAACTCGACACGCTAAAGCGGGCCGTCTATAACTTTGCTGACGAGGTCGTCGTTCCTGTCAAAGCAGATCATGTCAGCCTGGTAGGCGCTCGGCAGCACACAGATGATTTATATGCCTTGCAGCAAGAGGACTCGCGCCGCTTTAAAGCCCGCGTTACCCTTGTTGTGCCTACGATGATGCCCTCTCGACAGGTTTTATCCTCGCAGGTTGTGGAACAGATGCAAGCCTTTTATGGGCGAGATTTGGTCAGCGAGCCTGTGCCAGAGAGCGTCTATGTCAAAGAAGCGCCGGCGGCTGGTGGGCAAACATTATTTGAATACGCACCTAGTTCCGCACCGTCAAGAGCCTATGCAGCGATTGTAGAAAGGATTTTCAATGGCTAGGAAAAAGTTTGATTTGGGCATAGCAGAAGAAGCACCCACTCAACCACCGAGGAAGAAGAAGGATTTATTTGAAAACCCCCTGGAACAAACCCGCTCTGGTCGGCAAAAGGCGTCAAAAGTAGCCGGCCGCAAGACGGATGCTTCCGGCCGTGTTCGCAAAACCATTTTTTTGGATCCCACAACCATAGATGAGATAGAAGCGCTGTCTGATTCCAAAGGGTACGGTAAAATGGATTTCTACGAATGGCTGGTGTTGATGGGCCTGCAGCAGTTTGACAAGGGGGTGCGCCCGGAAGTGGAAGGTGAGCCGATTGTCAGAGCCAAGATAAAAGTTGAAAGATGATACACTGTTCTGGCAGACTGGAAATAGCACCTCTATAAGCGCTACACGTCTAAGGCGAACTTGAGAGATCATTTGCTCTATCCCCAGATTATGATGACGGAGGCAAGATTGCCTGGTATGTGTTTTGGAAAAAAGAAAGTGATTCATTCTGTGAACATGACGTTCACGGAACGCGCTTGCAACTGCTACTGCTAGAGCGTACCAGCCTCTACCAGTATGGGATGTTTGGGGTAGGTAACTGAGTAAGGATGAAGGTAATAATGTTTGAGTGCGTGGTCGTAACAGCCACGCACTGATTATCGCAATGCGGCGAGGGATTTATGTCAGAAGAAAAGGGTTTGACGATTATTGAGCAAAAACAAGTAGCGTTTTACGGGGATGAGGTTCTTGCTGTTCAAACTAAGGACGGGTCTGTTTTTATACCTGTGCGCCCCATTTGCGATCTGTTGGGTGTGGATTGGTCAGCACAGCGTCGGCGTATAAATCGCGATCCGGTGTTAAGTGAGGAAATAAAGAGCGTGGTTATTGCAGTTGCTGATTCGTACCGTACGATAAACAGGGAAGTATTGAGTTTGCCACTAGATTATATCAGCGGCTTTTTGTTTGGAATTGATGCGAACCGGGTCAAGCCTGAATTGCGGGAACGACTGATTCGATACCAACGTGAATGTTATAAAGTGTTGGCAGAAGCGTTTCAAGAAGGGCGGTTGACAACCGATCCCAGCTTTGACGATCTGCTCAAGCAGGCCAACAGTGATGTAGTGGAAGCATACCAGATAGCGCAGGCAATTATGAAACTGGCTCGCAATCAAATCATGCTGGAATCACGGCTGGACGATCATGGGCGCACCCTGGAAGATCATGGCCGCCGCCTGGAAACCATCGAAGCCGATATGCACCAGGAAGATCGGTACATCAGCGAGAGTCAGGCGACACAAATTAGCCAGGCAGTAAAAACCATTGCCATCGCTCTGGGGAAGCAAACAGGACGGAATGAATTTGGTGCTACTTGGGGTGAGTTTTACAGAAAATTTGGAGTTTCTAAATACCGATATTTACCCGCAGCCAAATTTGAAGAAGCCCTGGCATGGCTAAATGAGTTCTATCAAAGCTTAACTGGTGAGACACCTTTCTAAGTTTACGCTAGGAGAGGGGAAACTAGCTTATGAGTTGTCTTACTTCTAGGCAGCAAATCATTCTTGAGGTTGTCAGCAAACATCCCGGTCAATTTACGCGTAGTGGTCTGGCAAAGATGCTGGTGGGGGCAAAATCATGGCAGGACGCGGATTTTCCTGATTACGGCCGTTTTTCTTCCCATCGTCGCAAAGAC
>JACSSI010000761.1 GCA_014879345.1 Anaerolineae bacterium
GACAATACCTAACTGTTTTTTGTACAATCCCTTTTCACGGAAAAACGCCTGTCCTAAAAGAATCGTTCCTACCAGCAAAAGCAGATATGAATACGCGGCATGGACAAAAAATGCCGGGCCATACATCATATGGACTTTGGGAATGGGGCCCGACGCATCAAACAACACATCATGCAGGAACAACTGATGATAAGAATTAGTCCAGATTAAGATGAGAATAGCAATTGGCTCTACGAACAACAGGGCAACATTCCGGCGTGTTATCCACTTATCCCGCCCCGTATATTCCAAAGAAAACAGGAGCCAGGCCACAGGAACGGCCGTTACCCCAAAAAAGGTCATCCTCGACCACATCAGTCGCGGCGTTAAATCAAACGTGATAATTTCAAGGGAGTAACTCAGCAGCCATACTGTCAACCCCACCATCATCAAACAAAAAGATTTAGCCCCCCTGGCTTCTCGGCGCTGCCAGGCATAAATTGCCAAACCAAAAGAGATAATGGCAGAAACAATTAACAATAAAAATGGGAGGATTAGCAACTGATTCATGATAAACCCCAACCCAGAGCTATACTCGTCACCCGAACTTCAAACTTTTGCTCCCGCTGGTGGACAAAAAATTGTACCCCGACCTGTGGTACGACGCACATCAATTCATAGTGAAAACCATGACGGCAACTTCGCCGTCATGGTTACAGACTTACAGACTTGCAGTCATATAAAGACCAGTCACAGCAAAGCCATGTTTGGCGTAATATTCCCGAGTACCAATCGCACTAATAACGGCGATATGGTCATACCCTGCGGCGCGCGCCATCTCCTTCGCCCGCTCCACAAGCTGCGTACCCAGCCCGATATGCTGCGCTTCCCCCTGGCTTTCGTCGCCAATCGCCACGGCCGGGCCATAAACATGCACTTCGCGGATCATGGCATGATTTTCTAGCTCTGGCAGGGGCAATTCCTGGTCTCTATCTGGAAAAGAGAGCCGTAAGAACCCGGCAATATGATCTTCTGCGGTGACAAAACTAAGAAAATGCTCCGTCGTGCCATCCGTCTCATACGTCTCAATCGTCAATCGTAAATCATCAATCGTTAGTCGCTGCCGTTTCACCTCCCGGCAGCGAATACACTGACATTTCAGCCCTTGTTTTGCCATGCGTTGTTGCGCCATCTGGCGCAGATTGGCTTTCTTGAAACCTTCCACCACATTGGTCGTGGGGATGTCGCGGATGATGCGGGTGAGGCGGACGTAGGGCGGCGTCTGTACTTTGCAGCGCACGAGCACGTCGATTACCTCTTCTTCCTCGTAGGGTTTGTATTCGCCGCGCTGCCAATACTCATACAACTCCGCGTTTTCTAACAGCATCGTAGGATACAACTTAAGTTCGTCTGGTTTGAAGGAGGGATCGCTCCATAAACGGCCGTAATCGGCCACATCACTCTCTACAGTTGCGCCCAGGAGGTTGGGCATCCAATGTCCGTGAATCTTGAACCCGGCCAGGCGCAGTAAGCGGAAAGCATCGCGGGTGGCCTGCACATCGTGGCCGCGATTGTTGAGCGCCAGCACCCGTTCATCCACGCTTTGTATGCCGACCTGCACTTTGGTGACGCCCAAGTAACGGAACCAGCGCAGTTCGTCGGGGTCAACGTGATCCTGGCGTGTTTCCACCACCAGCCCCACGTTGCGTCGTTGGCTGTGGCGGTTGATTTCTTGCGCTTCGGGCAGCGTCTCCGCCTCAACGCCGTTCATGGCGTCGAAGCAGCGTTTGATAAACCATTCCTGGTAGTCGCGGCGGTAGCTGGACCAGGTGCCGCCCAGAATGATGAGTTCGATTTTGTCGGCGGGATGACCGATTTGTTCCAATGCGCGGATGCGCCCGGCCGTCTGGTCGAAGGGATCGAATTTGTAGCGTTCAGCACGTTGGGCGCCCGGTTCGTCGTGCAAGTAACTTTTGGGCATACGCACGTCGGTGGGGCAGAAGACACATTTGCCGGGGCAAGGGTAGGGCTTGGTCAGCACGGTAACAACGGTGACGCCGGAGTGGCTGCGCACTGGTTTGGTTTGCAGCGCCACGCGCACCTCGGGGTCGAAGTCCATGAAACCGGCTTCGCACAATTCCTGGTACGCTTGCAGCACCTGGCTTTTGGAGAGCCAGGGCAGGCCGTTGTTGACGTATTTTTGCATGGTGCGTGAATATTTTTTGGAGGATAACGGCCGTTTCCCCACCAGTTCCTCAATCAATTCAACCAGCATGGTTTCCCGGCCGGCAATCTCCACCGCTTCGCGCTTCGCCTGCCACTCGGCGTCATATTCGTCTATTTCCACCACGGGAACGTAATCAAACAATTTGCTGTTGGTCATAAAATATGTCTACATGAGGCGCAAAACGCATCAATGCTCAATCCTGGGTATCGTCCGGTACAAGTAACCCGTCCTCAGCCAACGCTTCAATATATAAATCAATGGCTTCACGAATGTTTGCTACTGCTTCTTCACGAGTCTCGCCCTGGCTAATACAGCCAGGCAAACTCGGACATTCAGCAACCCAAAAACCATCTTCCCCAGGATAAATCAGGGCTTGCCTCATAGTTGAATCACCCTTTTTCATCTTAATTTAACCCTATTGTAACACCGTGCCTTTTTATTGCCGTCACATCTGACGCAACGCTAAGGCAACTATCGTGGCCCAGGGCAGAAGCTTGAATTCCCCGGCGTCTAAAGCAGCTTCTACCTCGGCGCGAGTAAGCAGCAGCAGTTCCTGCTCTTCTAAATCGTCCGCATCAATTTCAGTGATGTGGGCTGCCTGCTGCGCCAGATAAAAATAGGCAGTGCCTGCGCCCCGGTTGCCGTCCACCGGAAATTGACCAAGCGCTTGCCAATTTGGCGCC